>DLVS01000499.1 GCA_003445095.1 Verrucomicrobiales bacterium | reverse complement strand
TAACGCATTTTTGTCATTTTCTAATCTGGAATTCCGAGGAAGCGGCGAACAACTGGAAAGCCATTTACCGCAGCCCCATTCGAGTCGCTCCGGCAAAGCAGCCCTCGTGCCACGTGGATACCAAGCGTCGATCCGGATCAAAGCAAAAGTCGCAAGATTCTATATACAAGATGTTTGAGTGAAACAAATGTTTACCTTCTCGAAACGCTCGTTGACGGCCGGTCCGAACCGCGGTGTCAACATTACGGACAAACGTCGGTGCCGGTTACTTCCTGGACCTAGAATTCGGGCAGAACTGTAAGGCTTCCCGACATTCGAGCGGCGATTCCAAAAGGCGCGGCTAATCTGATACGCGAAGAATCCGTCAAGTAGCTGACCGATAGGTAATTAGTCCTAGTCTTGGCTTCTGAGTCCATCTGTCAGGAACACTGACACTTATCCATGCTTCGTGTTGGGCCATCTTGGCTCGGGATTCGGATCGCATTTATCCGTGCAAAATCCTGATCATTAAACAATTACGAAATTGAGTTCAGCACATTAGGAATTCAGCAAGGCAAGATGACCGTCGAAATCCTTTCCATTTCGGCCGTCGCCGTGATCAGGACCCGTCAAAATCTTCTGAATTATTTCAATCGAAGGCGTGACCAGCACAGCACAACACGTTTCTCAATTTGTGGCGGACCAACTCCCTCACGGCCTGCCTTGCCGGTCCTAAGTATTTCCGCGGATCGAATTCCTTGGGTTTACTGACCAAGACTTCCCGAACCGCTGCCGTCATCGCCAAACGGAGGTCTGTGTCGATGTTAACTTTGGTGCAGCCTGTACGGCGCGCGATCTCAATGTCCGCTTCCGGCACGCCCGCGGTTTCATTGCCTAGGTCACCGCCGAACTGGTTGATCTTCTGGGCCAGCTCCTTGGGTACCGAGGACGCACCATGCAACACCAGGGGATAGTCACCCATGCCCGCGTCCATGAGCGCCTTCTTGATCGCTTTGAGGCGATCCAGGTCCAAGTGCTGTTCTCCCTTAAACTTGTAGGCACCGTGACTGTTTCCGATCGCGACGGCTAACGAGTCGACGCCAGACTGCTTCACGAACTCCACTGCTTCATCCGGATGCGTATAGGCACCGCCTTTGGAATAGCTACCTCCTTCCTCGCCATCGTCATGCTGAGCACCGACCAGCATCCCCAACTCTCCCTCGACAACGCAGTTGTACTTATGCGCGTAGTCCACAACTTTGCGGCATATTTCCACATTCTTGTCGAAGGGATCGTGCGAGGCATCAATCATCACGCTCGTGAACCCTTCGTCGATGCACTGCTTGCAGAGTTCGAAGCTGTCGCCGTGGTCAAGATGCACGGCGATCGGAATGGTGCTCACGCTGACCGCTGCTTCGATGAGCTTCTTGAGGTAAACCGGATGAGCATAGTCGCGGGCACCTTTGGAAATCTGGAGCATTACCGGAGCCTTTTCTTCTTCACAGGCTTCAATGATCGCCTGCAGCAGCTCCATGTTGTTCACGTTGAAGGCGCCCAGGGCGTACTTTCCTTTAAGCGCCTTGGCGAACAGGTCAGTCGTATGTGTCAGTGGCATGGTAGTAAATAGAGAGGAAATCGAGCGGCCGAAGGCAGGCCAGGCGGCAAAGCTAGGCAGGGGTTTCCCGAGAGGAAACAGCTTTTTCTCAAGTTCCCCGCTCCATCGTGCAAGACTGTCGCGCTCAGGATTGGTCGCCCACCAACCCTAGTCGTGGAGGTGCGCTTGTGCTCAGCGGGTTGATCTCGAAACCACCTGCTTCCACCAAGCCCCGCCACTCCGCAATTAACCCGAGTGCGTGGGCCACCTCGAAGCGTTCATGCCGATCCCGATATTGGCGGAGGTTAGCCTCAGCGAGATTGAAGAGGGCCACGGACGGACGAAGCCGATTCTTCTGCAAATGAACGAACGCTCCGGCGAGCTGGATCAAGCCTTTGTAGAACGCGTAATTGCGGCCGGACTTACCTTGGGCCAACCACAGCTCTTCCAGCACGTCGTGCGCCTCGTAAAACAACTCCTGGTTGAAGCATTCGAAATAGCCGAGATAATGTGCGTCAAAGTCACGCCCCTGTTGGCTGGCGATGAGGTTGGCAATCTTGGCGGACTTTTTGCTCACCACGGGTGAGGCTCCAAGGTTCACCGCAAAAGCTCAAAAAGAATATCCGGACTTTCGCCAAATCGAAGATGGACGGGGCTAATTCTCAATTGGGCTTTGTCCTCAGCGCCTAGGGCTTTTTAAAGTCGCGCCACGTCATGTCCGTTCACCAATCCGCTGCGTTCGATCTAGGGTCCTGGGTCAACGCGAAGTCCCTAGCCGTAGACCAGGCCTTGGACCGCTTTCTGCCAAAAGCCACCACCAAGCCCTCTACGATCCATAAGGCGATGCGTTATTCCCTCTTTGCCGGAGGCAAACGCATGCGGCCCGCGTTGGTACTTGCGGCTGCTGAAGCCTGCGGCGGTCAGAATTCCGAAGCGATGCCGCTGGCCTGCGCCGTCGAATGCATCCACACCTATTCGCTGATCCATGACGATCTGCCGGCCATGGACAACGATGATTTTCGCCGTGGCAAACCGACGAACCACAAGGTGTTCGGCGAAGGGATCGCAGTCTTGGCCGGAGACGCGTTACTAACCCAAGCCTTTGAAATCACGGCCCAAGCCAACGCCTGGCCTCGCTACTCGCATCAAGACTTGGTCCTGGAGCTCGCTCGCTCGGCGGGGTCACTTCAACTCATTGCGGGCCAAGTCGCCGACCTTGAAGGAGAAGGCCAGGACCTATCAGTTGCCCAGCTCCGCTACATCCACGAACGCAAGACGAGCGCACTCCTGTGTTGTTCCGTTCGGCTAGGAGGCATGAGCGCCAATTGCACTGCCGCCCAATTGAAAGCCCTGACCGACTTTGGTTATCATGTCGGTCTCGCGTTCCAAGTGATTGACGATATTCTCGACGTCACTCAATCCACCGAAACGCTGGGGAAGACCGCCGGGAAAGATGTCGCGGCGAAGAAGGCCACTTACCCTAGGCTCCTGGGACTCGACGAATCGCGGGCAATTGCTCGAGAACTCACCGCCAAAGCCTTCGGCGCGCTCAGGCCGTTCCGTGGGCGCGCTTTCGCCCTAGAGGCCCTAGCCAGCTATTTGCTCGAACGCGACCGGTAACTGAGCTCAGCTCCTTCGCAGCGGGCGGCCCGTGGGAGGAACCGAGTACTGGAGGAAGTTGTCCAGTAGCAACTGGACGCCGAAATTGTTCACTCCCGAACCAAAAAACACGGGTGTCAATTGACCGGCCAGCACCTTCGCATGGTCAAACTCGGCGCCCGCCAATTCGATCATTTCGATTTGTTCGCGGACGGTCGCATAGGTATCCCCTTCC
>DLVS01000421.1 GCA_003445095.1 Verrucomicrobiales bacterium | reverse complement strand
CGGTATTTGCCGTCATTGGGTTGCCAGCTAAATCCTTCACGTTATTCACCGTGATCGTGTATTCGGTGCCTTCGCCCTGTTGCGAAGTCTCCAAGAAGACCTTTGTGGGACTCTGCACTGTCACTGTCCCAACGGTCAGCCCCCCGCTCAGCGAATAAGTGGCAGTGCTCACATCGACCGCTTCGGAGAACGTCACCGTGGCCGATTTGTGGTTAAGGCTGCCCGTCACATTGGCAATGGTCGGAGCTTCGCTATCGTCCGGAACCGTCAAGATAGCCTCCGCACTGATGGCTGTAAGACCACCAGGCGTAGTAATTTTGCAGGTGAACTTGGCGTTGTTGTCGCTAGTCGCGACCAAGGGAATGGTGTAGGTCGCAGTTCCGGCCGAGCCCGGATCAGGGAATCCGTCACCGTCATCGTCGGCGATCGGTATATCCTGCCCGTTCTTCCGCCACTGATAGGTGATGTCGGGCACAACCAAAGTTGGATCCTGCGGAGGATCGCCGGGCGGAGTGACGGCCGTCACGGAGAACGTCACCGGCCGATTCTCCAAGATCGTCTGGCTTACCGGTTGCTTAAGGAAGCCAAGAGCCGTTGGCGCATCCACCCGAATCAACGGGCCAGTCAAGGTGGAGGGATCGTCCTGCGCTGGAACCCCGCCGGTCGGGTCTTCCGCCGTAGCGTTAACGACGTCGCTCGCCTTCAGCATCGTGACACAACCGTTGTCGCCACCGCCGCCCTCTTTCCATAGCATTTCGGCGTAGTACTTCGTACCCGCGACCAGGTGAACTGGCGCTCCTACACCGCCAGGCCACTGAGTCCCGGAGTACTTGTCGGACCGTTTGCTATCCAAATTGCTTCCGCCACCGGAGTTCTGCCATTGCCGCGCGTTTGACCAACCGGTCTCCACGGCGATTAGTTTTAGATTGGCGGGATTACTGTCGGTGCTGAGGTAAAAAGCGCCCGGATCATCCGAGGCCACAAAAAAAACATAATCGGCTGTCGTATCAGGAACGATGAAACCGGACAGCTTGCCGCCATAGTTTTCCACGTTGGGAGCAGCCGTCTGCGGGCTAACCCAGGAGTCGATATACGTAACCGAATCCGGAGAATTGGGATATTTAGGATTACCGGTGGGCGAAGTAGGAGTCCAAGCGCCGCCGGGTGCGAGGAAGATTTCCCGCTTAACATAACCGGGAGTTTCAGCCCCGAGGAGTGTGACACACAATCCAAGCCCGGCGGAGAGCCCTAGGGCTAACCTTCCGAACGTACGGACCGCACCAACCGAAGCCGACGCTTTCGGCACCGCTTGTTGTGATGAGTTACGCATAGTTTTTCAGTCGCCATGGCAAGGATTCGCCAAATGCCGCCCTCGGCCACAAGCACACCCATGCTCGTATGGAGACAATGCTCCGCGCCTTGGACAGCGATCTTGTTGACTAGTATGCCATGGGATTGAGTTAACTATCCCAAACTGTTTCAAAAGTGCAACACCATACTGGCGAATTGCTGGGAAGGAGTGCCCGAAATGACCTTCGCGTTCGGTCCAGCGGATTTCAGGAGTGCCAGGAATTTTAAAGCGAGATCCCTTTGTCTCCCAGCGCAAGCGCGAGCTCCCGCTCCTGGAGCAAACAATGAAGTGCTCCACCAAGGGACTAAGCACCGCTGTCTTAACGAAGACTAACAGACCCCGCTCCGGGGGCCGGCTATTTCCATCGAGCAATGCGAATGGACGCGTTCTCGGTAAAAGAAAAAAGGGGCCGGACAAAACGTCCGGCCCCCCCGTTGTTCAAACCGAGTAGTTCGGTCGATTAGTCGTGCGTACGGTACAATTGAGCCGCCGCGTTCATCGGAACCACATACGGGCTGACTGCTCCAGCCACGTCATCGAAGTTACCGTTGAGGGTCCCAGAGGATTCCAGTACGCCAGTATACGTGAGAGTTAGGACGCCGTTAGCAAAGGTCGACGTCAAGGTCGGTATAGTAATGGTACCGGCCGGGTAGAAGAGTAGGTAATCGTTGTCACCATCTCCCTTGCTGATTCGCACGCGCAGCGTTGTGTTCGCACCCAACGGGATTGACGCAGCGGTTGTCGCTCCGGGTGTGAGGAACGGAATCGAATCGTTGGCACTCCAACCACCCGTCCAACTGGCCGTCAACTCACCAACCACGGTGGTGGCAGCGTTTGGCTGGGTAATGTCACCTGTCACGAGTTCCATGGTCCGGCCCATAGCGTCCGCATCTCGACCATCGCGGGAACCTACCCAGACAGCATTGTAGTTACCGGGCTCGAAGCTCCGAGTGTATTGATACCAATTGCCCGTTCCGCCCCAACCAATTTTGTAGTTATTGGTCAGTGTGTAATCAGGACGGACGGTGTTAGGCTCACCGCCACCGGTGGCGCCGTTATCGATGATGACGTCGAGGTTGCCTCCCGTTTCAGGACCCGTTGGAGAAGGCCGGTATGCCGTCTTCTGCTTGAAAAAAAAAAACATCAACACTCAAGTCACACAATAATATAGTATACCTTCTTCAACTGTAAAAACAAAAAAACAAAAAAATAAA
>DLVS01000106.1:10885-18887 GCA_003445095.1 Verrucomicrobiales bacterium | reverse complement strand
TTTCAGCGCCCCGAACCGGATTGGCACGCCCCGTTCGATTTCCCATGAATTACCGAATCCTGGCCGGTCTTTGGTGGTTCGTTTCGCTGCCGGCGATCTATCTACTTTGGCGTGACCCAGGGTGGCTGGAAGGCACTCGCGGTTGGCAAGGCCTTCAGGCCGTTCGCGTAGAACATTGGGTGGCGCTGGGCTTGATTGCCGTTCACGGGTGTTTGCTGGTCCGAGCGTGGCGTGAACGGAAATCGAAGCGGTAGCTTGGCGAAGTGTGGCTAGCGAACTGTCCCAAACCTTCGCGGGGTTTGACTTCGCCATCTACGGTCCACGGGGACGGCGGAGCGCGCCATCCCTAACGGTTGAGCACTTCAGCCAAAGTGACTTCGGTCCCGCCACGGCGCTTGCTTTCGTCCGCCGCTTCCATGAAGGCAAAAATCTCGATCGTCTCAGCGGGAGTCACCGGCGCCACGCCGGTTTGAAAAAATGGCACGATGGCCGCCACCAATGGCGCGTAGCCATCATACGATCCGACAGCCGAACTTCCGCGGGTTCCTTGGGCCATACCTTCGTAACCCTTACTTTCTCGAAAAATACCGATGCGCCCGTCCTTCCACCGGCCCACGACTTCGATGCCGCCACTTGAGTTGGTTCCTCGCCGCACGCTCTGGCAACCGGTGCCCATCACCGTGAAAAGGGATTCGACTCCGTGAACGCCGTACCAAAAAAGATCCGGATGCGTCTTCTCGAGGTGCGCCGGACTCGACGTGACGGCGTTGGTCACCACCCCAATGGAGCCGCTGCGCACCGCGAGCGTGTTGGTCGCGAAACGCAGTGATGACGCGGTGAAGACCGGGACCTTGGCCTCCGCGGCGAGCCGAAAAATCTCCCGGACATCGCGCAACGAGCCGGCCATCGGTTTGTCGATGTACAGCGGCTTCCGCGCCGCAATGACCAACCGCGCCTGCGCCAAATGCGGTCGGCCGTCGACGCTTTCGACTAACACGGCATCCACATTTCGGCAGAGCTCCTCAATGCTGTCGTAGAGCTTTACGCCGTATTTCTCTTGGAGCGTCTTCGTATATTCGTTCACGCGCGACCAGCTCGATTCGATATCCGGGCTGCCTCCCTTAAAGGCCGCGACGACCTTCGCGCCAGGGACGTGGTCCTTGGCGGCCGGATTGTTCAATATCTCCGTGAACGCCGTGACGTGAGAGGTATCGAGTCCGATCAAGCCGAGTCGCAATTCGGCGGCCGCGCTTCGCAAATTCGAGATCATTGCCCACATCGTCAGGCCGACGAGCCACCATTTCATGGCGCAATCTCCGTTGCCTTATGTTCCGGCCGCAAGCCTCGATTTTGGAGCGCGGGCACGGTGGAGCAGTCCCTCAGCTGTGATTCCCGCCTCTCGACTCCGACCCGTCCAGTTTGTTACGAACCAGCGTCGTGCGTTCCGTTACGCTCCCTTCAATCCGCCGCCTCGTGGTCAAGCTGGGCACCGGCGTGCTCACTGATGCTCGCAAGCGTCCTGATCCGTTGCAGTTCACTCAACTAGTCGCCCAGGTCGCCGCGTTGCGCGTCGCGGGAATGGAAGTGGTCCTGGTGACCTCGGGCGCCGTCGGCGCGGGCATGGGTGTGCTCGGGTTCGACCGCCGTCCTACCAGCCTTGCTGAGTTGCAGGCCTGCGCCGCGGTCGGTCAGACCCGGCTCATGGCCATGTACGAATCCCTCTTCCGTTATTATGAATTGAGCGCCGCCCAGGTGTTGCTCACCCATGACGACCTGGCGGATCACGATCGCCATCTCAACGCACGCAATACGCTGCTCACGCTACTCAAGCGCGGCGTCATTCCGATCATCAATGAGAACGACGCCGTGTCCGTTACCGAACTCAAATTTGGGGACAATGACCGGTTATCCGCCTTGGTCGCCTCGTTGTTGCCCGCCGATCTTTTGGTGATTCTCACCACCGCCGAGGGGCTCATGGAGAATTTCGGTCAACCCGAGGCTCGCTTGATTTCAGTCGTCGAGTCGATCGATGACCGCGTTGAACAATTGGGAGGCGGAACAACAAGCGCCACCGCCGTGGGTGGAATGGCCACGAAGATTCAAGCGGCCAAGATCGTCGTTCGATCTGGAATTCCTCTAGTGATCGCCTCCGGTCGGAAGTTCGATGCGCTCGCGCGAATCGTGGCCGGCGAATCCGAGGGCACCTGGTTCGTTCCTTCCGCCCGACGTCTGCCCAGTCGCAAACGATGGATCGCGTTTTTCGATCAACCCCGCGGGTCAGTGGCGGTGGATGACGGCGCCGTTCGAGCACTTCGAGAGAACGGACGGAGCTTGCTTGCGCCCGGCATCCTGCGAGTCGAGGGCGAATTTTCCGCAGGGCAAGTCATCCGAATCACCGACACTCACGGGCACGCGTTTGCCCGTGGATTGGCCCGTTTGGCCGCCTCGGAACTGAGCGCCCGGCCAGCGCCCCGAGTCGAAGCCGTCCATCGCGACGACTTGGTCATTCTGTAATTTCTCCACATCTCTTCATGCCGCGTTCTCCTTCTCGTAAGCTGCCCCCCATTCGGCAAGTCCTCGCGATCATGGCGATGCTGCGTGCGCCTGATGGTTGCCCCTGGGATCGCGAGCAAGATCATCGGACGCTCCGCTGGCACGCGGTCGAAGAAGTATATGAACTCCTCGACGCCATCGAAGCGGCGGATGACCATGAGTTGGCGGAGGAACTGGGTGACGTTTTGTTGCAGGTCGTGTTCCACGCGCAGCTTGCCCAAGAACGCGGAGCCTTCGACTTCAATGCGGTATGCCAGCGATTGGCGGATAAGTTGGTTCGCCGCCATCCCCATGTCTTCGGTGACCTTCGCGTGAAGGATGTGGATCAGGTTTGGGCCAACTGGGAAAAGATAAAGAAGACCGAAAAACACGGCACACGGCACGAACGACCGTCGGCGTTGGATGGAGTGCCACGACACCTACCCGGGTTGATGCGGGCGCAGAAGCTTATCAAACGAGCGCGCCAAGCGAAGCTTGCTGAGGTGGAGCCGGCGCCAAACTCACGGCCGACCAAGACGCAAGTCGCGGCTGAATTGTTTCGTTTGGCGGAGTTATGCCAGGCTCAGGGTTGGTCGGCCGAGGAACTCTTAGGCCGAGAGCTCAAGCGGCGCGAGCGAGCGTGGCGTCGCCGCGAGCACACCCGGAAGTGACCCTGTTTGGATTGTCGTCGAGGCGACAGAACTTCTGGTGCGGCCTTAGGAGAATCGCGGCTCACCCAACCGGTGCTGGATCCGGGATTGCCTGTCGGGTCCACGCGGCGATGAACATGCCGTTGGCTCCCGTCACCTGCGGCCATAGTTCCAATCGCGCGGCCGCGGGAGCACCGGGAGCGAAGGGATTTACCAGGGGCAACGGCGTGAATTCCGGATGCGCCGCCGAAAACGCGTCGGCAATTTCCGTCGTCTCCGGACGAGTCAGGGTGCAGACCGCATAGATCAATCGGCCGCCCACCTTCAGTGAGGCGGCCACGTTGCTGAGTAAGTCGCGTTGGACGACAGCCAGTTCGCTCACGTCCTGCGAATTGGTCGTCCATCGAGCGTGCGGGTTACGGCCCCAGGTCCCCACTCCGGAACACGGCGCATCCAGCAAGATTCCGTCGAACATCGTTTTCGTAGCCGGCTTCGGTCCGCCCTTCCACAACACACTTCGGTAATTGAAACAGCCGGCGCGGCCGGCCCGTTGTTTTAAACGGTGCAATCGCCACTCGGCTCGGTCGCTCGCCCAAACCAGACCTTTGCCGCCCATCAGGTCCGACAGATGCAACGTCTTGCCACCTTCGCCAGCGCACGCGTCCCACCAGGTCTCTCCCGGTTGCGGTGCGCAAAGGAGTCCGACGGCTTGCGAGGCGAGATCCTGAATCTCGAACGCGCCCGCCTGAAACAATTCGTGCCGGAACAAATCCTCTTGCCCATCGTAGCGAAGTGCCTCGGTGAACTCAGACCACTTGGGAGAATCGCAGTTTCCCAGTTGAGCGGAAACTTGAGCCGCCATCCCGGTGCGAGCGCGCAGCCACAAGGCCGGCTCTGCTTGAAGCGATCGAGCCCACTCGGGCGAGACGGTCACGAACTCGGGCGTCCACGACGGGACTGCGTTGGACATCAGCTCAGCGTCCAGAAAGTTCGCCGGAGAAATCGCGAAGTCATCGGCCAACGCCAACGCGCGTTCGAGTTGCGCGTTCATCGGCTGAGCCTCATCAAGCCAGCGTCGCCAGCGGAAGTAGCTGAAGACGGCGCGACTGATCCACGCAGAGTCGGCGCGGGTTAGCTGCTTGCGGCGAGCCAAGGTCTGTCGCAGCAACAAGTCCGCGGGAATTGTGGGCGTTGCTTTGGTGATGACGCGCTCCGCCAGCTCCATTCGAGTAACCGGTGAAGAATCAGGTTCTCTCGCCGGAGGAGGTCGGAAGTCAGATTGGCCTGGCTCCCCTCGTTCTTCCTGACCGGATTGTGGCGCCGGCAACGGGCGACGCGACGCCGGTCCTACGAAGCGCTCACCGCGTCGCCCGGTCGCAGCATCATACACGCGCGGTCCACCCGGCAGGCGGGGCCGTTCATCCGCCCGGCCTCTGCCGAAGTCACGGCCACGGCCTTGATCGAACTGCGGCCGAGGTCTGGGGCCGGGCCTTGAAAAATCTCCCTGGCGGGGCGGATCGAACTGCCGGCGAGGTCCTGGTCCCGACGGCGGCCCAAAGTCGCGGCGTGGACGATCGTCGCGATTCGCATAACTTCCACGGCTCGGACCTTCATTTCTTCGAGCATCGTCGTACCGACGCGGTCCCCACGGTCTCTGCGCCGGTCCCTGCGATTCCTGATACGACCGTGGCCCGCGCGGCTCACGATCATCGGCGCGAAATGGTGGGCGGCGATATTCCCCCTGATTTCCTACGCGATCACTCCGGAACGGTGGGCGCCCTTGGAACGGTCGTTCACCGCGGGAATCCCGATAAGGACGCGGCCCACCGGGTCCGCGATCGTCGGAGCGAAACGGTGGGCGGCCGTACCCACCACGATCCCTGGAATCATCGCCCCGGAAGGGTGCGCGTCCTGGAAACGGCCTGCCAGAACCCGGCCCGCCGCGAAACGGAGGACCAGACCGCGGTCCCCACGGACGACGATCTTCTGGCCGCCGAGGAGGTGGGCGGTCTTTCTCGAACCGCATCTGGCCATCCGGCGTGAACGTAAATCGTTTGGGCCAAGGTTCGCCACGTTTGGGCGGACGCGAACCTGGGGGACTGGAATCGTCGGGAGGATGGGGAGTCATGGTGCGGAATTGTTGGCCGAAGGCGCGGTGAGTCGGTTGAGATGAAATCGGGCGACATGCCCCATGAAATCTTTGGGCGCAGCCAGCGCCACCGCTTTCTGCAGATGCTCCCTGGCTAGTGTCCCTCGACCCAGCACGTCATTATACAGCCCCAAGTACAGATGCGCATAAAACTTTGCCTGGCGTTTTTCTTCACCTTCGCCAGTCGCCTCCTCAGCCGCTTCCAGGACCTCGTCCTCCGTCCCCTCTCCGCTGAAAAGTTCGTGAATCTCGACCATCGGGATCCGCTCATCGCTGGAAATTGGAATGAGTACCTGACGCGCCGAGTTCGTGCCTTCGGCCCGAGCCACGCAGAGGAAATGCCATACCGCATTTTCCACGTCATTGGGATTCACGGCCCGGTGAGCCTCGAACTGCTTCCGTCCATCGGCATAGCGCCTTCCGTAATACAGCGCGATACCCCGCTGCCAATTGTAAGGCACCAATTGAGCGCTCAGCTCGTTGGCCCTGTCGAAGTCGCTGAGCGCCTCCGTCAATTGCCCCTGCTTGAATCGCTCCACGGCCCGATCTTGATGCAGGAACGCCGAGTCGGGCGCCTGCCGAATGCCTTCGGTGAGGTCAGCGATCGCGCCGCTGGAGTCACCCGATAGCGAGCGCATTTGCGCCCGAAAATTCCACAAGCGCGCATCTTTTGGGTCGGCTTTGAGCGCGTCCGAAATGATGGTGAACGCATTGGTGTATCGACCCGCTTTCAGGGCCGCCACCGCCCGATCTTGCGGGGATGGCGGACGCGCGTCTTCCGCCTGGAGGACCACGCCGAACACCAGGATCATAAACCATCCGCGCAACGCCATAGAGAGCTAGCAGAGGCGACCCAGCGTCGAGGCGCGAGAAAAAATCAATGAGACTTCGATCGTCAGTCGATCGGCGAAATCACTCCCAGTCGCCCGGCTGAAAAAAGTCGGCAATAGGCTGGCGGAAACCGGGCAGCAGGTGTTCGCCGTCGAGGTCGGCGCCTGAACCGAGCAACCGGCGCTGTGAAGGCGAATGACAGACTTCGACGGTTTCGGCCTCGGGATCGATGACCCAGGCGATCTGAGCGCCGCTCGCAAAGAAGTCTTTCAAGCGTTCGGTGATTTCGGAGCGCGTGTTGTGCGGCGAGAGGATTTCCACAGCTAGGTCGGGTGCACCGGGGAAGAAACGGTTGGTGTGCCGGCGGAACTGCGCCCCGCGCAATCGCGCCTTCGTGAGGAATGAGATGTCCGGCGCCCGACAGTTCCGATTGTTCATCCAGAAGCCGGTGCTGGAATCGAGCACCGCGCCCAGCCGGTGTCTTTGGTTGAAATTGACCAGCGCGGCGAGCAACCGAGAGCAGATGTCGCCATGATAAAAGTTGTTCTTCGGACTCATTACTAGCTCCCCATTGACGACTTCATGCTGGAAGCCGTCTTCCGGAAGGGCGGCCAGGTCCGCCTCAGTCCAAACCTTCGCCGGTGGCGCCACTGGCTCAATCATGGTCGGAACCTAGGCTGAGTGATCGGAGGTGTCGAGATCGCCCGGCCCGACGTCCCCGATCCGCGCAAATGCCGGAGTCCGGGCGGCGCGGGGCGCGGTGAGGCCTGGTCGGTTGAGTTTGGTCTGGCCGCTGAGTCCTCGGCTGGCACGAGGGATAGACCCCCACCCCTCCCTCCGAACCGGACGGGCGGATTTCCCGCATCCGGCTCTCCGGCCGCCTCCCTTGGGCATTCGGCCTCCGAAGTCGGGGCGAAGCTTCGGCCGCTCGTCGCCCGCCGCGCGAACTTTTGTTGCACCTGCAACAAAAGGTTGCACCGCGAAAAACCGGTTTCGGGCATTGGATATTTGACCTGGCACTTTGTGCTCCATTCTGGTGGACCGCGGCAGCCCTCTGGCGCTTGGCTGCGACGGGTCGCCCGCGATCTGCGAGTGCCGTTCAGCCCCATCGCGTTTCGCGCAAGTCGAGGCGCCGGAGCGTCGCCGCCTGGGCAGATTCGGCATTCGCCTGGCTAACGGGTGGGATCGGAATGATGCGGCCGCTCTGAGTTAGCACGCTGCTCCAAAGCGCCGGAGGGCAGGCGCACTCCACGACGCTTCGCGAACGTTGGCACGTCAGTTCCGGCTTTGAAGCCTCGACCCGATAGCGCGACCAGGTCGCACTCCGCTGGTTCGCTTCCTCGCTGGCCTCGAAGAACGGTTGCCGTCAATCTCGGGGCGCAATGACGCGTGCCGCGCCGGTTTCCTCACCGGAAATAGCTCCGACCTCGCTCCTCGGCCATTATGCCGAACCTAGCGGGGGGTTCGACGAATTGCGGGACGACCGTGGTAAGGTGCGTCCCCATTACGCGACGCTCATTCAGCATCTGGAAGATCTTGGGCGAAACGAGCTCAAGCGCCGCGCCGACAGCGCGCGACGGTTGGTGCAGGAGCAAGGGATTACTTACACGGTTTACGGGGATCCCCTCGGTGTCGAGCGTCCGTGGCAGTTGGATCCGGTTCCCCTGATTCTTTCGCTGGCTGATTGGCGCGGACTCGAAGCTGCCTTGATTCAACGCGCCACGCTGCTCGACCGAATCCTCGCCGACTGCTACGGGCCGCAGGAGTTGATTCGCTCCGGTTGGCTACCGCCAGCGTTGGTTTTCGCTCAACCCGATTTCATTCGGCCCGCCCATGGAAT
>DLVS01000106.1:0-10536 GCA_003445095.1 Verrucomicrobiales bacterium | reverse complement strand
ACCCGCCGAACCGATAATCCGCGGGTCGTTCTCCTGACACCGGGTCCGTACAACGAAACTTATTTCGAGCAGGCATACCTGGCGCGATACCTCGGGTACTCTCTGGTGGAGGGACAGGACCTAACCGTTCGCGACTCCCGGGTGTTCCTCAAAACGCTCAGCGGCCTCGAACCGGTCGATGTCATCGTTCGCCGCGTCGACGATGACTTTTGCGATCCACTCGAACTGCGCAACCAATCGATGCTGGGCGTGCCGGGGCTGCTCGAGGCGTTGCGCGCCGGACATGTGGCGATCGCTAACGCCGTGGGCAGCGGCCTGCTGCAAAGTCCCGCCTTTATGGCGTTCTTGCCCGGACTTTGCCGCCATCTGCTGGGTGAAGATTTGAAAATGCCTTCGGTCGCCACGTGGTGGTGTGGCCAGAAGAGCGCGGCTCGGTATGTGGAAACTCATTTCGATGAACTGTTCGTGAAGCCCGCGTTCCGGTCCCATCTCGCCGGCATGTCTCCCGACCGACCGCTCTCGGCGGGTGAACTCGCCGCCCTGCGGGAACGCGTTCGCTTTCAGCCCGAATTATGGGTGGGGCAAGAGCGAGTCGAACTCTCGACTGCGCCTTCGTGGACCGGCGAGGAGTTGGCGCCTCGCCCGGTCGGATTGCGCGTCTATTTGGTCGCGACCGCCAACGGCTATCGTGTGTTGCCAGGGGGGTTCGCTCGCATTGCACCAGCTGAAGGTGGCCGCTTCATTTCCATGCAACGGGGCGGCGCTAGCAAAGACGCGTGGGTCCTTCACGACGGTCCGGTGGAAGAGCTGACCTTGCTGCCTCGAGGCGCGGGCTCGGTTGAATTGCGTCGGGTAGGCAACAATCTGCCGAGTCGAATGGCGGACAATTTCTTTTGGCTCGGCCGATATTCCGAACGGGCGGAAGCCGCCGCTCGCTTGTTGCGCGCCACGTTGCTGCGCTTTCAGCCGGAAAGCACGGGGACCGCCTTCCCGCTGATTGCACCCCTGCTCGAAGCGCTCGAGGCCCAAGGCCAGTTGACGACCAAAACGCGCCAGCCGGAGTGGCGTCAGAATGCCGAGGCCCTCGAAGCTGATCTTTTGGCCGCCATCTTCGACCTCGAACGGGCGGGCAGTTTGCGGGACCTGGCCGCGCAATTGCAGCGCCTGAGCATGTTGGTGCGCGATCGAACGTCCACCGACCTCTGGCGCGTGGTGAGCCGATTAGGTGAGCGGCTCAAGGAACCGGCCTCGGGACGCGTCTTCCTCGCCGGCGACGCCTTGAGTGTTCTGAATCAGACACTCCTGCATTTGGCCTCGTTCCACGGTTTGGCGCGGGAGAACATGACTCGCGCTCAAGGTTGGCGTTTCCTCGACATGGGCCAGCGTGTCGAACGCGCCACGTATTTGTGCCGCTTCCTCGATTGCACGCTGAAAAGCCCCGAAGCCGACAACCCCAGTATCCTCGAAGCCGTTCTCGAAGTTGCCGATAGCACGATCACTTACCGGTCTCGGTACAACCTCTTGCCGGACATCGCGGCGGTTTATGATCTGGTTCTCCTTGATGATACCAATCCGCGCTCCCTGGTCTTTCAGTTGAATCAGTTGGAGAAACACTTCCAACGCCTACCTCGCGAACGTGAACAGGCGTTACCTAGCCCAGGTTACCGCATCTTGATTGAGGCCGTCGCCCGCGCGCGTCTCCTTGATCCCCGCGAATTGTCGCGAGCCACTTCCCGCTGGTCCGAAACCGAACCCGCTCGAGTCGTTCGCCAGATGTTACACGAACTACCGCGCCTCTCCGATGCGATCGCCGTTAGCTATTTTGCCCATTCCGCCATCGCCCGCGCTGCCGAGTAGGCGAGGCTTCGAAAACGGAAATCCAACCACAATGTCGCTCCTAAAGTTGGTCTTCTGCTCTCTTACAATTCGCCTATGACCTACCTGATTACGCATCGTACCGTGTATGAGTATCCGGAACCGGTCACGGTTTCGCATCACGCGGCGCGGCTCAAACCTCGACCATCGTCGCATCAACATCGCGACGAATTTGATCTGCTGATCGCGCCTGAGCCGGCGGTGCGTCAGATGCGTTCCGATTACTTTGGGAATCGGGTTTGCTTCTTCAGTATCCAAGAGCTGCACAAGCGTTTGGAAATCATCGCGACCAGCCGAGTAACGGTCGAACCCGATCCATCGCCGGGCTTGGCTCTGTCGCCCGCCTGGGAAGAGGTCCGCAATGAATTCACCGATCCCGTTTCGCCGGAGGTTGTCGAACCGTATCAGTTCGCCTTCGACTCCCCGCTGGTGCGCCGAGCTCCGGAATTCGCCGAGTACGCCCGCGAGAGTTTTCTCCCCAAGACCCCTTTGCTAGCGGGTGCCCTGGAGCTCAATCGGCGGATTTTTCGCGACTTCAAATATGACCCGGTGGCGACCAGTGTAGCGACGCCTTTGGAGGAAGTCTGGGAGCACCGACGAGGCGTCTGTCAGGATTTCGCGCACCTCGGGATCGCCTGCATGCGTTCTTTGGGACTGCCGGCCCGTTACGTGAGTGGTTACCTCCGAACCCGTCCTCCAGAAGGCAAGCCGCGGTTGATCGGCGCGGACGCTTCGCACGCCTGGTTCAGTATTTTTTGCCCGACTGTGGGCTGGGTAGACTTGGACCCAACGAACGACGTCCGCCCGGATGAAGATCACATTACCGTGGCCTACGGCCGCGACTACAGCGATGTGAGTCCGGTGAGCGGCGTGATTACTGGCGGCGGCCGCCACGAGGTGAAGGTCGCCGTGAACGTTGAACCGATTGTCGAAGCGCCGACCGAGGACGAATAGCCGGGTCGGTCGGGGGCGCAGTCACCAACCGAGCTCGACATGCCAGATTTGGAAGCTTTCGAAGCCAAATCATCCGGGGACATTTTTTGCCGTGGACCAAGCGGAGCTGCCAAGTAAAGCTGGAGGCCGCAAGAGAAACTCCAAGTATCATAAACAATCCTTCAAAACATGACCCGATTCGTCCGCAAGTTTGCAATGCTCTGGCTGGCCACTACGACCGCAATTTTCTCGGGGTGCGTTTCTTCAGATTATTTAGGCCGCACTTATTCGCCGACCTCCAACGTCGAAGTATTCTATTCCTTGAGCGAGGTAAAGCGCCCCTACGAGGTCATGGGCGAACTCCGTTCTCAGGCCACTGATATGATGAGCTCCTCGTCCATTGTCGAGCAGATGAAAAAGGAGGCGATGAGCCGTGGAGCGGACGCGATCGTGGTCGAAGGAGTCTCGATCCAAACCGTGTCCCAAAACGTCGTGACCCAACCGGGCTCTTATCAGGAAAAGAGCAGTTCCACCACGTCCACCAGTGACGACGGATCTTCCAGTACCACGAAGTCCACCACGGTGGGATTCGGTGTCGGAGGCACGACATCGATACAAGAAGTCCGCGACAAGGTAATCACGGCCAAACTGCTAAAATTCAAACAGCAGTAAATCCCGGCACCGGCAAAATCGCGGTCGCCCACCTGTTGGGTCGCATCGACAAAGCCGTCGGGGTTCTGCGAAAAGGCCACCTGGTGGAATGCGATCGCGCGGCCCTGGTGGAGAATATGTCGGACAGCAGACCCGCGGGTCGGTACCCTCCTACATATGAACTGGTTTTACGCCGAGGACGGGCAGCGGCGCGGGCCGATCTCCGAGCAGGAATTCGATCAGCTGATCGCCAGTGGGCGCATTCGACCGGAGACTTTGGTTTGGCACAGCCCGATGGCCGAATGGAAGCCATTGTCGGCGTTACGATCGGCTCATGCCTCGCAGCCATTGGCTCCGCCACAACTCGCCGTTCCAATGCGCGGCGAGGGCGGCGGGCCGAGCCCGGACCTTTGGCGCGACGGCAAAGTGCTGGTAATGGCGCGGGGAGCGCAGCTTCCGCCACGTTGCGTGAGGTGCAACGCGGCCGGGACCTGGCGGCGCAAACGCAAGCTGCAATGGATTCCACCGTGGGTCTATCTGCTGTTGTTCTGCGGACTTCTGCCGCTACTCATCGTCGCGCTGATCACGCGCCAGACGGGAGAAGCGGAAATCTCGTTATGCGAACGGCACCGTCAGCGGCGCGCGCGCGTCATCGGCATTGGCTGGGTGGCGGTGTTGTTGGGGCTGGCCGGCTGGATCGGCGGGTGCGCTTACACCATCAACCAGGTGGGTGACAGTCGTGGCGTCGTGGCGGTCGCGTTTGGAATTCTGATCTCCCTGATCGGATGGGTGGTCGTCTCTTCTGCCGCGAGCGTCCTAGCGCCGCGGAAGATCGACGCCGACCGACTTCATCTGCGCGGTTGCTGTCCAGAATTCCTCGGCGATCTGCCGACATGGACCGCCATCAAATAACTATTAAACATCCGTCCCGTTGCCTTTCGCTCATCCTCAGCCACATGCGTCCCTTCATTTCTGCCAGTAGGCACACTAATGACCTGGTCAATTGCGACCGTTGAAAATCCTATTCATCAACCAATTTAAGGAAACGACGACTGACCTCTCACGATCCTCGGGAATCCTCGAAGGTCGGTATCAGAATCCAAGCACCTATTGACAGCACGCTCACCGAGAAGATCCATCGGCTTATTCGCAGCCACGGACGCAGCGTCGCGGGATCCCTGGTAAAGTACACTCGGAGGCGCTTCCGAAGTCGAGCTTCTCGTCAGGCACCGTGCGCTGCCATCATTGGGGGCGTAGGCGACCTTCGTCGATTTACTGACCTGGACGGACACGGAAAAACAAATTGGGCCCTCCCGCGGACGTATTCAGATCAGTCGCAGCTGTTCCTGAGGTGACCCGTTCGCCTATTAAGTCCCAATTCAACAAATTTGTGGATCGCTCAAGGATCCACGGACGGCCCGCCAAGGTGCGTAGGCTCAGCCGAAGTTGGTCCGCCTCTCGACCCGCAATCGTGGCGGTGGGACGGCGCGGCATCCGATCCCCCGCCAGGTAAAGGCTGGCGACCTCGTCCCGAGTCAACGGCCGCTTGAACCACAGGATCTCATCCATTCGCCCGCCTGACGACAGCGGGCCGATGGACAACGGTCCAGGCTCGGGCGGGATTAGGATCGGATAATTGGTTTCTCTCCGGAGCCGGCCATTAATGAAGAACTGGAATGCCGAACCCTTCTTGGTGAGGGCGAGGTGATACCACCGACGCGCCAAGGGATCGAACTCTGGGCCCGCGACGACGGAACCCGTATTGCCTGCGCCTCGCGAGGTGAAGAATCGCAGCCGGCGTTCGCGAATTTCCCAAACCCACCGGCCGTGGTTTCCGTCGGAGTCCGGATCATAGTTTCCGATCAGTCCACCTTCGGGCTCGAGATGGTCGAACCAAACCCATACTGAGAAAGTAAAGTCGCGGCTCCCGAGATCCCAGTCGCGGCCGGGCGCAGCGGTGAGCCACGATTTATCATTCGCCAAATGGAAGGCTTCCTTGATGGCGCCGCGAGCAAAGTCAGTTGTTCCCACCGGGGAGAGCGGGCGATCACCGGCAAGGTCGCCCATGATTCCGTCCCCCGGCCACCAGTGAAGTAATTCCGATTCCCATTCCGGCGGAGTCGGTGGCGGACCTCCGCCTCCCCCTGGTCCGCCTCCGTCGTCCGGATCGGCCCCTCGGATAAACAGAACGCCGTCGATGGAACCGGAATCGGTTTGGCCGGGAGAGCGGGGAATCGGGAGTTGAGCCAGAAAATGGTTGGGCGAGCCGATGAGTCCGTTGGACGAATAGTCGATGAAAATCAAAGTGCCGCGGGCATTGGCGCCGAAGAAATGCCCGCGCCCGTCCAGATCGATGTGGTCCAAGTCCACACCGGCCGGGAGAAGCAGCGATGACATCAGCCGCACTTCCCCGCCCACCACGCGCAGTTGTTGAATCCAACGTCCACCGGCCAGAAACAAGTCCTCCGTCCAGGGATCCACCACGAGGGCTGGGCCCGCGATCGCGCGTCCGGGCACAGGCGAGCTTGTGAAACCGTTCGGGTCGAACGGGTCTAACGATCCGAAAACGCCATCCGCGGCGAAGAACACGCTGCGGTACCCCAGCCAGGCCACTGATTCTGGAATGACGTTGTCCTCTTGAAAGGGGAGTTTGGAGCCCGGGCCGGGCGGCGTCGCCGGCACGACCGAAAGTCCAAGCCCGTTGCCCGTCCAGACATTGGTGCCGCTCGCGTCGAGCATGATGTGGTATGCATCTTGGATGCCCGCGGAGACCCTCTGCACCGTTCCGGAATCGAGGTTAACGAAAGCCACCTCGGTTCCACAGCCCACCGCCAGTCCTTCCTCGGGGAGCCGGACGATCCCATCCGCTAATCCCGGGAGGGTGGCAAGCAGGGTCGGAGTTCCCAGTCGCGCCTCGGACTTTCCATCGTAAATAAACTCCGAACGCAACAGCGCGCGGGGTTGGTCAAAGAAGCCCGTGTACACGATGCTCCCGGACACCGGCGTTCCCGCGTTCGTTGGTCCCATGTTGATCAGGGCAGCCACTGTGGTAACCGCGAGCCGCAATCGAATTTTGTGGGCGCGATGGATACGAGCGGATCGGTTGAAACGCGGACAGGAGGGACCCGGGGGAGCGGGGCGCGCGGGCATGAAGCAATCTAAGCAGTCGCAGTGCCAGGCATTGGGCTCAAGGAGCGCTCGCAACAGGCCTACGGATGTCGCTGGCAGGCGATCCGCCGGCCGTCGGAGGCGTCGTGCAGGTGGATGACGTTATTGGTGTCCGCGGTAACGATCCATCGGTCTTCAGGGCTGAGGTCGGGCCCGGACACAGCGAAGATCGTGCGACCGGTCTCGGTCTCGATGATGACCACGCCGTTAGTGGGATGAACGTGATCCTCGACAAAGCCGTGTCCCGGCAAGGAGGACGCACGTACCTTCACCAACAATCCTGTCGTGCACCCCCAGCGATCCCAGCGATGATTGGTTTAGTTTGCAATTAACAACGGCCTGAAATACCAAGTGCTTACAGTTAATTATATCATTGGTATCATTAAAAAACCTCGCTTCTCTGGGCCACTTCCAATTGCTATGCATCGCACGCTCCTCTCGGTTGCCGCATTGTTGGCCTGCCTCGGGTCACGGACCTCAGCCGCGGCGGGGTTCGACCTAGTCGTTCACTTCGGAGAACCACCGGAGGTGGTGGACCGCACGCCTCCGCCGGCCGACACCGGTAACTATCTCGGACCGGGGCATCCGCACGCCGAATCGTTTCGTTTTCCGCTCCGCGAGTTCCGAATCCTGCCGCTCAACAATGTGCCCTGGCGGGGTTTTCCGGAGCCGATCACCGGATACCGGCTTCGCCGGCAGCGGACCTGGACCTGTTGTCCCGGACTGGAGATCGCCAGCGCCGACGGCTCCGAAGCGTTCGAGGTCTGGCTCCTCACCCCTGACAGCCGGTACTTCGAGGGAGGGATTCCCTCGGAGCTGCCGACCGACATTCCGCTCTCCGGTGCGTCGAAACTTTCCTACGACTTCTGGGACCCCTTCTACGTCGGTGGCGGCGATATCTTTGGCGGCGGACTCGGCCAGTTTTTCTCGGACGTACTCGCCTACGACGTCCGTGTGATTTCCTACGAGTTGGTTCCGGCGCCCGATGTCGCCGTCCCGAGGCTGTCGGCGATGCCGAATCCCGGGGGACTGCGCCTCCGGTGGCCGGGCGACGCCTGGGGCGGCTATGTGCTCGAACAGGCACCGTCGCCATCCGGGCCATGGACTCTGGTGCAAGGAGTCGCCTCGCGAAACGCCGAATTCTGGTATCAAACGCTGCCTGCGGATGCGGAGGGGTATTTCCGGTTGAAACCCCGCTGAGCCCTCCAACATCCTGCCGCCCGGCTTCACCAAGATTCGACGCGACGGACTCCTGGGAACAACCGCCGATCCCGGGATATTCCCGCCGTCTGCGCTGGCCTGGAACGTTCCCCTTGGTGGTTGGATCACAGGGGAGACGGGAGGGACAGGACAACTATCGGAGGGCAACCGGAATCTCGGATCTCGGCTAGATTGGGGGCGAAGGTTCAATCAACGGCCCACCGTCGGAAGGAATCGAGGAATTTGAGGAGGGCAGCGATCTGGTGACCGTTTGTTCTCTCGAAGACCCAGAGAGTATTCCGGTCAAGGCCAGGACACGATCTCGTCCTTCGTGAACTCGCTTGGAACCTCGGCGGCCAATGCCGGTGGCGGTGCAAATCGAGCGAAACCCGCTGGCCTTGGCATCAGCCTTCCGCAGTGAAATGAACGCTCAACCTTCAACCTTCGAGGATCGACGAGCTCGTCTTCTTCTCCTCGTTAAGCACTGAGACATCACTTTTACTCTGCGGCCAAAATCCATTCCGTCGCCGCGGCCAGATCGTCCACCACGATCGCTTTTCCCAACCTGTTTCTTTCTCTGCGTTCTGTCTCAGCCCCATAACCGGTCCGTACGAGCACACTCGCCGCACAGCCCGCATTCCAGCCCGCTTCCAAATCGATGAATTTGTCGCCCACCATGAAGCTGCGTCCCAAATCTACACCCCATTCATCACGCGCATCGAAAAAGAAGGCCGGTGATGGCTTGCGTCCGCGACCGGCCTGCTCGGGTGCTTCCGGCGAGAAGTACACATGAGTCAACCGAACACCGGCCTCAGCCAGCAGTTCATTCATGCGCGCGTTGACGGCATGGAGGTCCGCCTCGGTGTAGTACCCGCGGCCAATGCCTGATTGATTGGTCACCACAATGAGTCGAAAGCCCGCGTCTTGAAGTCGGCGCAGGGCCGCGGCCGCGCCGGGAATCAGCTCGAACTGCTCCGGATGCGACAAATAGTTCCGGTCCACGTTGATCGTGCCGTCGCGATCCAGGAACACCGCCCGTGTCGTAACACCACTCATGCGTGATTGGCAAAACTGGCGAGCAGTTCCGCCGGAGTTGCCGTGGCCGTGCCGACTTTGCCGACCACCACTCCGGCCGCGTGATTGGAAAAGATCGCCGCTTCCATCGGTGATGCCCCCGCGGCGATCGCCAGAGTGAAGCTGGCAATCACCGTGTCGCCGGCGCCGGAGACGTCGAACACTTCTTGGGCGACCGTGGGCACGTGAAACGGTTCGCGGTCCCGTTGGCAAAGAAGCATGCCGGATTCCCCGAGAGTGATCAGCAACAGGGCCGGCTGAAGTTCTTGCAACAGGCGGTCCGCAACGCGGCGCAAGGGAGCATCAGCCAGGGGATCGCTGCGGCGGTCCGTGTCCGCGAGATGAGCGAGCTCGAAGGCTTCTTTGCGGTTCGGGGTGAGCAACGAAAGACCACGCAGATTCAGGGTGTGAATTGGTTTGGGATCGAAACTAAGCCAGCGGCCGCGCTCGCGAGAGCGCTCACGGAGTCCGTCCACCAATGCCTGAGTTACTACCCCTTTGCCGTAGTCGCCAATACTGACGGCATCCGCTGAGTCCAACGCGGACTCGATGTGCCGCAGCAATCTTGCAGTGACGGCGGGAGGCGACTCTCGGGGTGACTCGCGATCGAGGCGAGTGACTTGTTGTTTTTGGGCGACGATCCGGGTCTTGGTCGCGGTAAGAAATCCCGGCAAGGAAACCACGCCACGGCACCCTACCCGCTGCGCGCGCAAGATTTGCCGCAACTGGCTCGCGTTGGCGTCTTGACCCACGATCCCAAACAACTCCGCGCGCCCACCCAAAGCCGTGAGATTGCGCGCCACGTTAGCCGCGCCGCCCGGCATGAAACTCTCCCGCTCGAATTCCACGATCGGCACCGGCGCTTCTGGTGAAATCCGCGAGACCCGCCCCCAGATGAATTGGTCCAGCATGACGTCGCCGACCACGAGCACACGGGTACGTCGAATCCGATCCAGCAATTCGTGAACGCGAGAAAGGGCAAGCTGGGGCATGAGGAAATCGCAGTCTAAATCTGCGCGACCTTGGCAAGCGGCGGAGGGAAACACAAGGCACCGGCCGAAGCGCCCTGGAGAATGGGAGATTAGCGGAATCAGGCGAGGATCCCACGAACCACCTCGCCATAAACATCGGTCAGTCGGATGTCTCGACCGCCAAAACGGAAAGTGAGTTGCGTGTGATCGAGGCCAAGCAAATGCAGAATCGTGGCGTGGAGATCGTGCATCTCCAATTTGTTGACCGTGGCCTTGTAGCCCCACTCGTCGGTCTCGCCGTAGGTCATTCCCCCGCGGACTCCGCCACCGGCGAGCCAAACGCTGAAACCGAATTCGTTGTGATCCCGGCCGTCGCCGCCCTGCGCGAAGGGCGTCCGCCCGAACTCCCCAGCCCACACGACGAGCGTCTCGTCGAGCAAGCCGCGTTGCTTTAGGTCGAGCAATAAGCCGGCAATCGGCTGGTCGATGGCGCGGGCATTGTCGCCGTGGTTCTTCACCAATCCACCGTGGGCGTCCCAGCGTTGGTATCCGTCCACCATCGGGATGGTGAGCTCGACGAAGCGGACGCCGCGCTCAACGAGACGCCGGGCCAGAATGCATTCGCGCGCGTAGGTGCGGGTGTGTTCGTAAGCGGCGTCCAACA
>DLVS01000860.1 GCA_003445095.1 Verrucomicrobiales bacterium | reverse complement strand
AGCATAGAGTTTGGGATGTGCGACGAGCATCGCGGCCAGCCGGGAGAGATCGGAACAGCAATTGGCGAAGTGGCAGGCAATGAAGGTCACCCGCGGGTGCTTCGCGACGGCGCGATCCAATGTGTCCACCACTTGATCGTGCCGAAGTACGTTCGGGTCGTCGGGGATCTTCCACTTGAAGGCGTTCATCATCCCGTCGTTCGTGGCGTCCATCGGTTCGTACATCCATCGGTCCTCGCCCACGTGGATGTTCACTGGCAAACCGAGATCCGCGCAGCGTTCGAGGATCGGATCCATTCGCGGATCATCGATATGCAATCCGGCTGGTCCGGGATCGGCGTTGCGTCGGTTCAAGCCGCGTCCTTTGTCGCTCAGTTCGCCAACCCCGCGGGCGCCCGCTCGATGACAGCGCTCGAGTTCGGCGATGGTCTTCGCGGGGAAGTCAGGTTCATCCGCCCCCGAATAATCGAGGCCGCACCAGACTTCGAATCGGTCTGAATACGGCCCGTAGAGTTTCATCGCTTCGTCGAATTCTTTTCCCGCGGCGCTGACCATGATAATGCTCTTTTCGACTCCAACCTCGTCCAGATTGCGGATCCACTGTTGCACCTGCGAAGGCGTGCGGGCGTAAACATGGGAATGAACATCCGTTACTGGGAAGCGGGCCTTTTCGACCCGAATGGCCGGAATTCGATAGAGCGATTTCGGCCGGTAATCTTTGAGCAGAAGCTGATCCGGCGGCAGATTCGTCGCCGACTGTGCGTAAGCCCTGCCGGTTAGTAGCAAAGCAGCGAGCAAGAGGCCATCGGCGACGAGCTGAGATAGGCGCATGGGAGTTGCGCAAGAGTAACGGGAATGGAAATGGCGACGAGTCTGTACTTGATGCCTGCTCCCGGATGGTCCGGAGCCGTCAAATCAACTTCCACCACTCCGACGCCCGTCCGTCCGCACCTACGGTCGCTTCAAGTGTTCTGACAGCCACTCGAACACCGTCCGATTCCACAATTCGCTGTTCTGCGGTTTGAGCACCCAATGCCCCTCATCGGGGAAACAGAGAAATTTTGACGGGATTCCCCGGCGTTGCAGAGCGGTAAACAGATCCATGCCTTGCGCAATGGGGACACGGAAATCGAGTTCGTTGTGAATGACTAAGGTGGGAGTCTTGAAGTTCTTCGCGAACCGATGAGGCGAGCCCTCATTGAATTTGGGGTTCTCCCACGGGATACCGTGATCCCACTCGTCAAACCACAGCTCTTCGGTAGTCCCGTACATCGTTTCGAAGTTGTATACGCCGCAGTGAGTCACGAGCGCGCGGAACTTATCGGTATGGCCGAGAAACCAGTTCATCATATAACCACCGAATGATGCGCCAGCGGCCGCCATGCGCTGACGATCCACAAACGGCTGTGCTTCCAGCCAACCGAGACAGGCCATCAAATCTTCCACGACTTTGCCGTTCCAATCGCCCGAGATTTCATCGGTAAACTTTTGCCCGAATCCCGTACTACCGCGGGGATTGGGCAGCGCGAGCACGTAACCTTGGGCAGCCCACAATTGGGCGTTCCACCGATACGACCAGGCGTCGAGGAAGGCGCTTTGCGGACCGCCGTGGACCCAAAACACAAGCGGCCATTTTCGAGCTGGATCGAATCCCGGGGGCTTCAAGATCCACATTTGGACGGGGATGCCACCCGCGCCCGGAACGGTGACCGATTCAAGCGCGCCCATCTTGATCCCGGCCAGGAGCGGACCATTGGCATCGGTGACAGGCTGTGTTGAGCCACCCGCGAGCGGCACGCGGAACAATTCCGCGGGCGCATTCATGGCCGAACGTGCGAAGATTATCGTCGCGCCGTCGCTCAATGCTCCGGGCTCGGTGGCCGCGCCTCCCGACGTAATCGGTAGCGGCGTCGATCCCTCCAGCCCGATACGCCAAAGCAGTTTCGTTGCTTGGGATTCTGCCTCCAATACCAAAGCGCGGCTGTCCGGAGTCCAAGTGATGCCTTCTACTGAAAAATCCCAGGCGGACGTCAAACTGCGTGCTTCGCCGGTCGCCCGATTCAGCATCATCAATTGCCAACGATCTGCTTCAAACCCGGGCCGCGCCTGGGCTCGGTACGCCAGCCAGCGGCCGTCCGGAGAATACCTCGGACAACCATCTGCCGCGGGATTCTTCGTCAACTGCCGCCGGGTGCCGGTGGCGATTTCCACCGCCCAAAGATCATGATCGGTCTTCCACGCTTCCTCTCGAGTCGGAGTCGGCGTTGCGGTGTAAGCGATCTCTTTTCCGTCGGGCGAAAACGCAAACTCGTCGCCCGCGGCAAACGTCGTTGAGGTTGGCACCGCGTCACGATCCCCCGGCGTGAGATTCCGAGGCGACCCGGCGGCAGCGCCGTCTTTCATCGGGACTACGAAAATGTGTTGGCGTTTGCCGTCCACCCATGAGTC
Source organism: Verrucomicrobiales bacterium (assembly GCA_003445095.1). Taxonomy (GTDB): domain Bacteria; phylum Verrucomicrobiota; class Verrucomicrobiia; order Limisphaerales; family UBA9464; genus UBA9464. Next base: position 3,481 of record DLVS01000860.1, on the reverse strand, counting down.
CCAGTGCCGGTAGAGCAATTGGGTGATCACTCGTGCTTTGACCTTGCCCTTCTCTCTCGCGTCGTTGCGTTCCTGATTGAGTTTGTCGGCCTCTGCGAATGGCTTGTCCGAAAACTCGGGAAAAACTGCCGAAACGAAAGCGAGGTTGCTTCCGTCGGGCGACCATATCGGTTGGGTCGCGCCACTGGAGATCGAGGTCAATGGACGCGCCTCGCCGCCGTCGGCTGGGATCACGTAGATTTGAAACTCGCCGTCCCGATTCGATTCGAACGCGATCCACCGGCCATCGGGCGACCATGCGGGGTGGCGATCATGCTTGGGCCCCGTCGTGAGCCGACGCGCCGAACCGCCGCCAGAAGGCACGCGCCAGACATCGGTGTTGATTCGATTTTCATCCCAATCAGCGACGCCCACCGTGTAGGCGATCCAGCGTCCATCGGGTGATGGCGTCGGTTCCGAGAGACGTTGACACGCCAGCAGGTCAGCAAAACTCATGGGCTTCTGCTCGGCGGCGACCAAGGCGGTGGCGGTGAGGACAAGGAGGGGCAGGCTCGATCTCATGGTCTGTAAACGTCGAGACAACGTGACCGGTTCCGGTCAAATCGGGAATCTCGAATTGAGCGGCTCGGGTAGCCACCCGAGCGCGGAATGCCTCTGGGAGGTTGGCGCGCGATTGCTGGGTGCATGCGGGATTTAGCCGAAATCCTCCAAAATAATTCGAGACTGTCGGCGGCCCAGGTCGGGTCGCCCTCAAGCCGCGAGCTGGCCACTCACGCCTTCGTGAGGATTCGCTGCGCCGCAGCCCGCACTGAAGCGGCCAGTTGGGGCGGACTCAGGACTCGCACGCGGCCGCCCCAGCTCAGAACCCAACGTTCAATTTCCTGTAAACTCCCAAGTTTGAGTCGCATCTCGACGCCACCATCGGGCAGCTCCTTCAAGGCTTGCGAGGGGTGCCAACGTTTCTCCCGCACGTAGTCGGCCACGAACTCATCGAATCGAAGCACAACGGTAAAGTCGCCCTCGCGGGAGTGAACGTCGAAGCTGTCTCGCAACAATTTCTCCAATTCGAATTGAGCAGGCCGAACAAAACTCTGGCCAGTCGGTTCCGCCGAGAGAATACGCGCCGGGACAAACTTGCGCAGATCCCGGCGCAGGTGGTCGTAGGCAAATAGGTACCAATCGCCGTTCACATTCGCGAGTTGGTATGGGTCCACCACTCGTTCTTCCGATTGTTTGGCTCCCGGCTTTCGATAACGAAGTTTCAATTGTTGGCGCAATTGCGCGGCTCGAGTTAGGGCTTCAAGAACCGGCGGAACGTTGACCCGCGGCTCGGCGGTGGTGTGGAATGAGATGGCCTGATCCCACTGCGCGAGGTTCAGGGAAATCGTCTCGGGCAGGGCTTGCTCGAGCTTTTTCAGGGCGCCGACCAGTCGGGCCTCAAACGGGGTTCCGCGATACTGATGCAGGGCTTTCTCGGCAACGAGCAACGCGAACAACTCGCCTTCCGAGATCTGCAGCGTTGGAAACGCGTCCACGTTCTCGGTGTAACCGTAACCGTTCTTGTCGTTGCGAAAGGCAATGGGAAGCCCCAGACGATCCCGCATGAACTCCAAATCGCGATGAATCGTCTTGGTGCTGACCTCGATCTTCCGCGCCAAGGTTGAACAGTTGGGGAAGCCTCCTTGTTGCAGCGCCGTGTGAATCTGCATCATCCGATCCAGAGGCGGCCGGGTGGTGGGCAGCCGGTGCGGGGGTGAAGATTTCATGACCAAGTCTGCGAAAGGAACCTGGACCAACGCGCCAAAAAAGTTCGAAGGGCGGGAAGCCTAACCCTTCTCCAGACACGCGTAGGCATTGTGGTTGTGGATGCTCTCGTAGTTTTCCGCCTCCACTTTATACCACAACACCGCGCGACGCTGATTCAGCTTCAACGCCACATTGCGCACCAAGTCTTCGACAAATACCGGGTTGTCATAAGCCCGTTCGGTAACCGCTTTCTCATCCTCTCGCTTCAACAACGAATACATCTCGCTACTGCCGCTCGCCTCGATGAGCGCAATCAAGTCCTCAATCCAAAACACCTCCGACGTGCGGACCTGGACGGTGACTTCCCCTCGTTGGTTGTGAGCGCCGTGCTTGGAAATGGCCTTCGAACACGGGCACAGCGTCGTCACATTGCACTTCACCGTGAGGATCAAATCGTATTCCTTGCCCATCAACTCGGCATCGAATCGCACCGTGTAATCCATGACCCCTGGCTTGCCCGAAACCGGCGCGTGTTTGGTCAAGAAAAACGGGAACTCCATTTCCAAATGGGCGTTCTGCGCCTGCAGGCGGACCTGCATTTCGCGCAACATCGTCGGGATGCTTTCAACATGAATGACGCTTCCATGGGCGTTCAAAACTTCAAGGAAGCGACTCATGTGAGTGCCTTTGAACTCGTGCGGCAAATCCACAAACAAGCCGAGTGTCGCCACCGTGTTCTGGAGCGAGTCCGACGTCTTGTCTCGGACTTGCACCGGAAACCGCAATCCGCGCACGCCGACCTTGTCGATCCGGAGACGGCGGTGGTCGCGTTCGCTTTGCTTGTCAGTTAACGGTTTCGTCACCACGGCGGGCGTCGGGGGTGGCATCGGTGTCGAAGCTAACTCCGAAGGAAGTCCGAAGGACAGTTCTGTCATCACGCAATTGCAGGCTAACATGCGTTCTCATCCCTGCAACTGACCTCGAACCCTCGCCTCACCAAATCTAGCGGATGCCCTGCCCCGGGTAACCCCGTACGATCCCAACATGCGACCTCGAACTTGGGCTTGGTTTCTGTTGTGTCTGCTCACACTCAACATCTGCCGAGCAGGCACGCCAGAGTCGTTGGTCGTTGCAACTTTCAACCTCGAAAACTATCTGCTCGAACCCGCCGGTAATCGTCCCTCCAAATCCATTGCCGCCCGCGATCAAGTCGCCCGAGAGATTGCGGCCATTCGTCCTGATGTCCTCGCGATCCAGGAAATCGGCCCGGGCGGAGCGATGGGAGATTTGCAGCAACGCGTCCGAACGGCCGGATGGGAACTCCCCCACACTGAAGTCGTCGGCGGCTGGGATACCAATATCTGGGTCGCGGTGCTAAGCCGGTATCCGTTCCGAGCGCGTCGCTCTCACACCAACGACTCCTTTCTACTCGGTGGTCGCCGCTGGCATTCTTCCCGGGGCATCGCCGAAGTCGATGTCGAACCCCGTCCCGGGATTCGCTTTACCCTGCTGTCCACGCATCTGAAATCGAAACGCCCCAGCGCCAACGCCGACGAAGCGGAGCTGCGGGAAGCCGAGACCCGGCTCTTGCGCCAACATGTGGATGCCGCCTTCCAGCGGGACCCGCACGTGGCGTTGATCGTCTGCGGAGATTTGAACGATCACAAGGATAGCCGGCCCATTCGGCTGCTGCTCGGGAAAGGGCCGGGGGCCCTGGTGGACACCCGGCCCGCCG
>DLVS01000478.1 GCA_003445095.1 Verrucomicrobiales bacterium | reverse complement strand
CGTGGAAAGTTGGCGTCAAAAGACACCCGCCAACGCCGTCGAGATCGCCAACCTCCTGCTGGACGCCGGCGCCGAGGTGGATGCGATGGCAGACATGTATGGCGGTTCGACCACGCTGGGCTTGGTAGCGACCAGCATCCACCCGTTGCAGGCCGGCGTGCAGAACGCTCTCATCGAAGCCCTATTGGGTCGGGGCGCGGCGACAGATCATGCGCAGGCCGCCGGCAACCGCCAAGGTGTCGTCAACGGATGTCTCGCCAACGGCCGGCCCGGCGCGGCGGAGTATTTGGCGGAACGGGGCGCGCGACTGGATCTCGAAGGGGCCGCCGGGGTCGGAAGGATCGGCGTGGTAAAGGAGTTTTTTAGGGAAGACGGACAACTAAAATCCGGCGCAACCCGGGAGCAGGCGCAGTCCGGCTTACAATGGGCCTGCCAGTATGGCCGGACAGCGGTCGCGGAATTCCTACTGGAGCGCGGACTCGACGGCGGCGAACTACACCGGGGACAAACGGCGCTCCACTGGGCCGCCTATGGGGGGCATGCCGATATTGTGAAAGCGCTGCTCCGACACGGTCCCGCGGTCGACTTGAGGGATGAGGCTTTCGGCAACACGCCTTTGGGCTGGGCGCTCTACGGTTGGACCCATCCGCCGATCGAAGGCACGAGCGGCCGTTTCTACGAAGTGGTGGCCGCCTTGACCGCCGCCGGTGCCACCGTCGAGCCGCAGAATCTCCCAACGGCCAAGGTGGCCGCTGACCCGAAAATGGCGGCAGCCCTGCGCTATGAGGCTCCAACTGATGTGCCTTCGCCCGATAAATGATCGTTACCCGCCATCTTGCTGCAGACCGAAGAGACCTTCGATTGGGCCGAGGAATCAACGCTGCTTCGGCTCCCAAACGCGATTGGTGCGAGCCTCGTAGAACCCCTGGTTAGTGGGCTCGATGCGCCAAAGATCGAGCTGACGGACGGTGGTCGGCGCACCGACGGTGAAGCCATCCAGGGCGCGACGGTCGCTGGGATGGGGGTGCGCAGCCAACACGGCTTGGCGGCCGTTGGCAAAGACTTCGACGAGGTATTTGTCCACGAATACTCGCAGCTCCAGGTCCTCACCGTCCGCCAGTTCCGTGATGGCGAACGGCGCCTCAGTGGTTCCGACCCGGAGCGTGCCGGTGTCCGGTCGGAGGAGGATGGGAAGTCCCGGATCGTCGCCGCCGGCGAACAGGACGAAGCCCAGAAGTTTTCGCGATGCCTCGGAGCGCGAGATGATTACCCGGAACTCGGCCGAATCGCCGGGCAGTTCGGTGATCCGTTGCAACGCCGGCGGAGACGTAGGCGGCACCCGATCTCCGTGGCCGGTGATGGCGTGGGAGAGGACAACGTTGCGGAGAGTGACGGGGTCGCGTCGCTGTCCTTCAAGTTCGCGCAGGGGATGAATTCTCAGGCGTCCGTCCGAAGGCAAACTCAGCTCGCGCGGCAGTGACTGGATGCTCCGGTTGAGCAGCACATTGTCGGGTCCCGCCGAAGTGAGCCAAGCCCACATCACCCGGCGTCCGTCGGGAGTCTCGACGCTTTCGGGCGCAAAGAAGTCGGTGCGGTTCAACACGCCCCAAACGAGTTGTTCGTTCCGAGCCCAGTTCATGCGGCCATGCGTCCGCGGCACGAACTGCTCGGCAATGGCATCCCAGTCGCCGAGATAATACCGGCAACCCAACGGGTGGCTGATGCACAGGAGCATCCACTGGTTGCCCAGGGGGAAGAAGTTCGGACACGAGATATCCTCACCCACCACAACATCCGGAGGCTGACGCCGCACAAAGTCGCCGATAAGCGTCCAATTACGCAGATCCTTGGATTTGAATACGGGCGGATTGTTTCCCCCGGAGATGGCGTAGTAGGTGTCGCCGATGCGGAAGCAGTCGGGGTCCCAGTGGTTCATCTCGGCCGGGCTGCCATCGGCGCGCTTGACCTCGACCGGGTAGGGCTTCTCCCAACCCGACAGCTTGCGGTCGGTGGCGATGGCGATTTGGTTCCGGCCCGAAGATTCGCCGTGGTAAATCGCCGCCGGACGTCCATCGGGCGCGATAAACCCGGTGCCGCTAAACATGCCGTGCCCGGTGAATGACCGTTGGAGAATCGTCGGCTGCCAAGTCCAGTGGAGCAGATCGGGGCTGGTGACGTGAACAAAGGCGAAGGTCTGACGGCCCTTCCAAGGATGGCGCAGGATGTAGTGGAGGTGATACAAGCCATCGAGATAGAAGGCCGCATTAGGATCTCCTGGCAGGCTCTCGGCGCCGGGATGCATAAGGTGATAGTTGAGGATCCAATCCTCGGGCACGTCCGGCTGCGCGACTTCGGTGGCGCCGGGCGCAGCTTCCGGCGGCGTGACCAGGAAGCTGTCGGTACCGTCGAGGATCAGGCGTCCGCCCTCGACACGAGCGGCGCCTACCAACTGACCCGGAGGAAAGTGACCTGTGGCGTCCCGTGCGTCTCCGTTTTCGAAATGCCACCATCCCACCGGCGCAGGGTCAGAGGGCTGGTTCGGCTTCAGCGCGGCAATCTGGGAAGCGGTCAGCGCGGAGGCATAGATGCGGGCGTCCTCAATGGAACCGGCGAAGCACGCGCCGTCCTGAGCTTCGAGGTGTCTCAAACCGAGCACGACGGCGCTGTCCCGACCGAATTTCTGCGTGCCGTCCACGAAGTACCGAGAGTACGGCGCCCCATTTCGAAAGATCTCCACCTCCCGGCCGCGG
>DLVS01000029.1:4015-11809 GCA_003445095.1 Verrucomicrobiales bacterium | reverse complement strand
TGTTTTCAACAAGAGGATGGCATAAGAGATCATGGAGTGAATGGAGTTCAGAAGTGTGCTCTTCAGATGTAAGGACGAGAAGCTGGAGATGCTCGTAGAAATGATGCAGCGCGAGTGCGGCGTGTTCGTTTTTTTTTTCAAGCAGAAGGTCACCCAGTTCGTAGGGCCCGAAGCGGGTCCGGTGAAGGCGAACTACCGGGCAGCCTTCACTGGCGAACATCCGTTTCACTTGATGGTAACGCCCCTCCACCAACTCGATTCGGGCAAATCGGGGTCCATGCAGCTCCAAACGCGCCGGCAGACAAGGCTCCGACTCGTGGTCGAGCCACAAAGTTCCCGAGGCGAAACGTTCGACCACACCCGGGCGGAAGTCGGCGGCGACTTCGACTTCGTACCACTTGGGCACTTTGTTTCGTGGCGACGTGAGTTGGTGGACCCACTCACCTTGGTCAGTGAGCAGCAGGAGACCGGTAGCGTCCTTGTCGAGGCGGCCGACCGAGGTGACCGATGGGTTGCGTCGCCGCCAGCGGTCGGGAAGGAGGTCGTAGATTGTCGGGCCTTCTCGTTCCTCGTGGGTGCAGACGTAGCCGGCCGGCTTGTGGAATCGGGCCAGAAGACCATCACAACATTCGACCGGCTCGCCATCTACCTGCGTTTCGAGCGGGTCAAGGCGAGTCGAAGGGTCGGTGATGGCCTTGCCGCGGTGGCTTAGCCGGCCCGCCCGCAGCCAGGCACGCGCCTCGTGCCGGCTGCAGTAGCCAAAGCGGGACAGCAGTTGGTCCGCGCGCAGGAGCGGTCGAATCGGCATCAGGATTGGTTGGGGACTGCGTCGAGCCCGGTTTTCAGCGCGACTGCGGTCAAGATGAGGCCTTGTTGCATCAGATAGCGCCCATGCCAGCAACTAAGGTCCCGACCCTTCAATCGAGGGCTAGCTACCCTAAGATGGGCTGCGAACGTGCCGGAGCCGGGATCTACCGTGACCTCGGCGTCGAGAAAGTCGAGCCAGCGTCCGGTCAGGGGATACCACGCCTTAAACACACTTTCCTTGGCGCTGGCGATGAGGCGTTCCCAGGCGATTTCATTCGCCGGCAACCGCCCTAGGTGGGTGCGCTCTGACTCCGAAAGGATCAGGCCGAATGTTTCCGGGGGTAGCCCAATTTGAGGTTCGGCATCGATGCCCAGCGCGATTACGTTCGACGCTTCCGCAACTGCCGCGGCGACATAGCCCGAACAGTGGGTCAGGCTCCCCACGATGCCGCTCGGCCAAAGGGGTTGTCGTTGCGGGCCGGCCAGAATTGGTGCCCAAGGGAATCCGAGTTCGGCCAGTGCTTGCCGGGCGCAGAACCGTCCCAGCGAAAATTCGAGCCGGCGTTGCGGAACCGCCCGGGCGACGAGGGCAGATTCTTCGGGAAAGAGGAATGCTCCCGAGGTTGTCTCCGAGACCGTCATCGCCAGGGATTTCACTTCCGGAGGCAAGACCTGGCCGATGGAGGGGAACGATTCTTTCATTGCGGGTGTCCCGGATCTGGCCCAGGAGGCCCAAATCTCAAAGACCTGAGGACTAGCGTGCCTGACCTCCAGCAGGGGAGGGGAATTTGAGTTAGGACGCCTTGCGAATCACGTCGCCCAACCGAGCCGCCAAATGTTCGACGTAGGGATCCACAAGCATCGCATGAGGATTGACGGGCAACTCGACCACGGTGAGCGGACCGCGAACGAGGTCACCCCAGCCCAGTTTGGGATCGGGATAAATATCATAACTCCTTTGAGTCTTAAAAATGACCATCGATCCGTTTAAGGGTTTTGGCTGGTATGAGAACGCCGCTGCGTCATGGATCATCTCCAGGGTCAAACCGGGATCGGACCCATTAGCATCTCCATTGGTGCCACCCTTAAACTCACGAAGGAATGATGAGACCTTGGCCTTGCCGGCTTCTTTGACCATCTGCCACTTCTCCCGCAGGTAATTGGATCGGTCGCCGCCACCCAATTGCGTAACGTTGGACCAATGGAACGCCAGCTTCTGTCGAAGAACTGAGATCTGCTTGAGCAGCGTGTCGGGGGGACGAATGAGGGTAAAATTGTACGTGTCGAGCAGGGCCAACACGGACACCGACTCACCCGCTTCTTGGAGGAGATGAGCCATTTGAAACGCCACGGTTCCACCCATGCAATATCCGCCGATGCGGTAAGGACCATGGGGTTGGAGTTCGCGAAGCTCTCGAACGTAGTGGGCCGCCATTTCTTCGATGTGGTGGCACGGCTCGACCGAATCGGTCAGCCCGCGGGCCTGCAACCCATAGACAGGACACACCGAACTCAGTTTTTGGGCGAGGACTCGATAGAGCAGAATATTGCCAGCGGCGCCGTGAACCAGGAACAGCGGAGTGCCCGTTCCCGTGGGCTGGATGGGGGTGAGAGAAACATAGGCGGACGCTGGGGCGCCGCCGGTGCCGCGAATTTGGCGGGCGAGTTTTTCCAAGGTAGGGGCTTCGAACAACGTGGCCAGCGGCAACCGTTGCCCGAATTCGCGTTCGATGCGGGCAAAGAGCGATACGGCCAGCAAGGAAGTGCCGCCCAATTCGAAAAAGTCATCGCCGCGACCGACGCGCGGGATGGCCAGGACCGAACTCCACAGAGCTGCCAGTGACTTCTCCACCGGCGTGATCGGCGCCTCGTAGGCTTCGGTCACCGTCGCCTCGGGCCCAGCCGAGACGCGCGGCAGAGCCTTGCGATCGACTTTTCCGTTGGGGGTTAAGGGCAAGGCGTCAAGGACGACAAACGCCGAGGGAACCATGTAGCCGGGAAGTTCGGATTGCAGGGCTCTTCGAAGCGTGCGCGCGTTAAGTTTCGACAGGGAATCGTCAACCGTCAGAATCTGGTCGTCTTGAAACAGGTCCTGATAGAACGGATTATCTCGATAGCCGCTCCCATCATGGAATGATTCAAAGCTGAATTGTTCCTCACCGCCGGCGCGAAACGTGATCGTTCCCCGGACCGAGTAGTCTTTGTTGAGGCCATTGGCGGACAGTCGTCCGGTAATGTGTGCTCGAATTCGGTCTCCGGGCGACACCGTGGGAAATGACGAGAAGACCGGGAGGAATACAGGAAGCCAACATCCTTGGTCGGCCAGTCCGTCCACTTTGACTCCGGGAATCATTTCCACCTCCAACCAGAGCAGCAATCCGTGGAGGGTCGCGGCGGCTGTAATCTGGAGGTCGATTTCCCGAGAATACGCGACCTCTGAGCCATGCAGGAAGTCACACTCCTCGAACACGCCGACCTCGGATCGAAGGACATGCGGCGAGGCACCTCGCAGCGAAAGTCGAATGTCATAAGGGCGGCCGTGGCGGCGGAATAGGCTCTCCACGTAAGGTCGAGCCACGGCCGCGAATCGCGGGTTCGCCATGAACTCGGGAGTCAATTCGACGGCGGCCACTTGAGTCCGGATGCGTCCGGGAACGATCCGTCCGCCGGGCTTCAGATGACGAGTTGCGACCGCCTTCAATAGCGATTCGAGTCCTTCGGCACCCCCGATAGATCCAATGATCTCGGCGACGCAGACATCCACTTTCTGGGTAAGGCTGACCGTCGCGGCGTCGCCCTGGAGCACGGTAATGCGATCATCGAGGCCGAGGCGCGCGACTAACTCCTTGGCTTGGCGGCAAGGCTCTTCCAGGAGTTCCACCGCGTAGACGTGGCGTGCTCCCGCTTCCACCGCGAGACGCGCCAGGAGGGCATCGCGTCCGGTTCCCACGTCGAGCACCACCTGATTCGGCACCACGGCGCGAAAGGCTTCGAGGAACGCGTCATTACGCCGTCGGTCTCCGGCCAGGGAATCATACAGCGTATCATCGTATTGTTGCATACCGCCTGCCGATGGCGAGGCCGGCCACAATTCATATTGAGCCCGATTCCTCGGCACGACGTAGGCCGCCAGAATTGGATTGCCGGGAACATCTTCGCGGACAATCACCGCCGCTTCTTTGATCTGCGGCAATCGCAGCAACACGCTCTCCACCTCGCCAAGTTCAATCCGATGGCCGCGAACCTTGACCTGGTGGTCGATCCGTCCGAGGAACTCCAGGCTGCCATCGGATTTCTGGCGAACCAGGTCACCCGTGCGATAAACCCGACCGACCTTAGGGAGAGAGACGAACCGTTCGGCAGTCAATTCCGGCCGCGCATGATAACCCCGAGCCACTCCCGCTCCCGCAATCAGGAGCTCGCCGGAGACTCCCAGGGGACTAGGCCGTAGTTTAGGGTCAGCCACGAGGAGCTGGGTGTGGGCGATGGGGTGACCAAGAACGACCGGTTTGCCGGCCTCCAATCGGGCCACCGTCGACCAGATGGTAGTCTCGGTCGGGCCATACATATTCCACACCTCACCGGCGCGGGCGAGTAGCCGCTCGGCGAGATCGGAACCAAAAGCTTCTCCGCCACACAGAATCTTTAACCCTGCGTGGCCCGGCCAATCAGTCTCCAACAACGCTCGCCAAGTGGCCGGGGTTGCTTGGGCAATAGTCACGCCGGCCTTTTCCATGCTTATCGAGAGTTCGCGCGGATCAGCCGCCACTCGAGAAGAGACGATTTCAACTCGGGCGCCGCTCACCAAGGGCAGAAACAATTCCAGGCCGGCAATATCAAATGATAATGTCGTCAGGGCGAGAACGACATCCGAGGGCTTGATTCCCGGTTCCCGCTGCATCGCGGCTAGGAAATTCAAGACATTGCGGTGCTCCACCATCACTCCTTTCGGTTTGCCCGTCGAACCCGAGGTATAAATGATGTAAGCGAGGCTGTCGCTGCGCTCGGTCCCATCCAAGTTGCCCGTGGGTTGGCGAGTTAACACATCGGTGTCTCCGTCAAGTCGGATCCACTGCACCCCCTCGGTGGGGATGAGTCCCAGCAAACTTTGCTGACTCACGATCAGCCGCGCCCCGGAATCCGCGACCATCAAGTCGAGTCGGTCAGAAGGAAACGCGGGATCCAACGGCACGTACGCCGCCCCCGATTTCAGAACGCCGAGAACAGCGACCGCCAGGTTCAAGGATCGTTCCAGGCAGATTCCTACGGGTACATCGGGCCCGGCGCCTCGCAGGCGGAGAACCCGCGCCAACTGATTCGCCTGGGAGTTGAGCTGCCCATAAGTGAGTGAACTACCTTCGAAACTCACTGCGACTACTTCGGGCGTCTCGGCGGCGCGCCGTTCAAACCAGCGGTGAATCGAGTTAATCCCGACGGGAACTTTTACCTCGCTGGTTCCTTGAATTCCCGCAGTCTCTGCTCCCGACCCTTCCGTCAGTGGCAAGTCCTCAATCGGTTGCGTCGCATCCTCAGCGATGGCGATCAAGATCTGCTCATAATAAGCCAACCATCGGTGGATAGTTTTAGGGTCAAATAGGTCGGCGTTGTAATCGCATTCCACGGTCAGCGCCCCGGCGGATTCGACGACATTGAAGCCGAGATCAAATTGGAAGAAGCTTCGGGGGTTGAGCTCGATCTCGTACTCCAGATTGTGAAAATGGATATGGCTTAGGGGCGGATCTAAGTTGAACGTGAGGCAGGTCAGCGGGACGTGGCCCGGGTGCCGGGGAATATTAATCCCTTCGAGCACAGCTCCGAAACTTACCTGTTGATGCTCAAAGGCGTCTAAGACAGTTCTCTTCACCTCTCCCAGCCAGACCTGGAACGGAGTCTGGGGATTCGGGTTTAGCCGGATCGGCAGCAGGTTGGCGCAATGGCCGACCAGGTCGTCTTTTCCCATCGCGCCTTGGCCGGCTGTAAGGATCCCTATGACTAAGTCGTCCTGGCCGACAAGCCGCTGAATCAGGGCTGCGAAGGACGCATAGAGGGTGACAAACAAGGTCGCCCGGTGCGCGGCTCCCGCCTGACGCAGGCGTGGCAGCAAATTCGCAGGCAACGTCAGCTCCACGCGGTTGCCGCGATAGGTGCGGCGGGGAGAGCGGGGCCGGTCCACGGGAAGCTCCACTGGAGCGGGAGCGGTAAGATAAAGTTTCCGCCAATACTCCAAGGTCTCTCGCCCCTCGTCGGTCCGATGGGCGTCTCGCTCCCAAGCGACATACTGGGCGTATGGTGTGGCCGGTGGCAGGGACGATGATTCGCCCCGCGCCGCCGCGGAATAAAGCTGACTCAACTCGGTCAGAATAATGTCATACGACCAGCCATCGCAGGCGATGTGGTGCGCAGTAAAGAGCACGACAATTTCGCGGTCGCTGAGTCGAACTCGTTGAAAGGCGAACAGGGGGCCTTTCTCGAGATCGAACACCCGAGCCCCTTCGTCGGCTCGGAGTTTGGCCAGTTGTTCACATTGGCGCTGGCCCGCTTCGTGGCTCAGGTCCACCAGGGGCGCCTCGACCGTCATGGTGGGGGCAAACCGTTGGCCCGATCCGTCGGGCAAAAAAGTGCTGCGCAACGCATCATGGCGATCGACGACGCCTTGGAGAGCCTGCAGTAACGCGGCGTCATCCACCGGTCCTCGCAGGGTGATGGCGCATGATTCGTTGAAAGCGCAGGAGACATCGGTGCCGAGTTGTGACGCGATCCAGACCTCGCGTTGCGCCGTGGAGAGTGGAACGATTTCCCGTGTCTCCGTCGCCGAAGGAGTGACGGAAGGTCTGGCGGAGGGCGAGGGCGGCGCGGCGACGCCTCGAGCCTGCGCTTCCTGAACCCACTCCGGGGCGCTGGTACCCGCCAGAAAGCCCCCTGCCTGCATTTCCGCGACGCTCAGCTTAAACGCGCGGGTGATGAATTGAAGGTCCTCGTCAGAATGTGCGGTGGAAAGGAAGCACGGCCGGCCTTCCCAGATGTGAAGGCCCTTTTCACGCAGATGAAAATAAAGCAGTGAACCGTATTTTACTCCCGGGCCAAAGTGCGGATACCAAACGCTAGTGAAATACTCTAGCTCCACGGGCACACTATGCTCCTGGAAGTAGCGATTGAGTTCTCCTAACAGTTGCTGCGTTCGGGCAGCCAGCGATTCTTGAAGTCCTGGACTGTGCTCCTTGAGGTGCTGGAGCATGACTCTGGCGGCCGCGAGCGCGAGGGGATGTCGGACGAACGTTCCGGCGAAAAAGGTCACTCCGGTCGGCGGGAAAGACGCGTCGCCGTATTGCCAGAATCCGCCGTCCAAGGCGTCCATGAACTCTTTGCGACCGGCGATAAAGCCCAGCGGCATGCCGCCGCCGACAATTTTGCCGTAGGTCGCCAGATCCGCACGGACCCCGAACAATGCTTGGGCGCCGCCAGGGTGACATCGAAAGCCGGTGATGACCTCATCGAAAATCAGCGGTGTCTCGGTCTCTTGCGTGATCCGACGCACTTCCTGCAGGAATTCTTTTGGTTGAAGTCCGGGATGACGGCTCTGGACTGGTTCGACTAAGACGGCCGCGAGGTCAGCGGAGTGTTGGCGGATCCAGTCGAGCGATTCGGGAGTCCCGTAATCAAGGACCGTGACTTCACTGACGAGGTTCGGCGCGACGCCGGGGGCGAGTGGTAATGCCCGAGGCGCGGCCGCATTCGCGACTCCCTTTACCAAGACCTCGTCGAAGGTGCCGTGATAGTCGCCAGCAAAAAGGACGATGCGAGTTCGGCCGGTTACGGTTCGGCACAAACGGATGGCCGCCATCACTGCTTCGGAGCCGGTATTGCAGAACGTGACCCGCTCATGGCCGGTCAATTCGCAGATCAAGTCTACGACTTCGCCGGCCAACGGAGATTGCGGACCGATCTCGACGCCGAGGTCCAACTGCGCTTTCACCGCGTCCGTGACCA
>DLVS01000029.1:0-3883 GCA_003445095.1 Verrucomicrobiales bacterium | reverse complement strand
CGTTCGCCGTCTAAATCCCACAGATAAGCGCCAGCGGACCGGCACGAGACAATGGGATAGACGATCTCCTTCCAAATCTGCTTGAAACCGGCCACGGCGCGTGGGTCGGCGAGGTGCGCACGGTGCTGTTGGGTGTACTCGCGAGATCGGCGCGTTCGACTCAGATAACGATCGGTAAGCCAACGAAGGTGCTCCTGCTGGCGCTCACTGAGTCCACCCGATTCGCCGCGATCCAGAGGACGGAAAGGTCCGTGTTGAGCCACCGGTGACGGGGCCGGAGCGGGCAACACCGCGGGTGCCGGAGATGTCGGCAATTGACGTCCTGCTGCCACCGCTGCCTCAGGAAACTTGAAGGCTCCTTGCTGGGGAGTACTCCGGCGCAAAAGCGTGAGCTGTTGCTCCATCAGCTTCATCTGCGCGTTGATAATCCGCTCGAGCGAAGTTCCGGTCAGCCGCTCGCCGGCGGGCGCTCCGTTCGCCGGCGCCTCGCTTGGGGCGAGTTCGAGGGATGGTGGCACCGGCCCTGCATTCGCGGAGGGGCCGGTGGCACCGGCCGCGATTTTGGCGATGGGCGCTGCCGATTTGAGGTGATCACCGAGCGTCGCGAACGAAGGAAAGCTCTCCAGTAGTTGGCGAAACGTCACTTTGACTCCAAACCGTCCTTTGAGCGCGGCGCTGGCCTGCGTGAGGAAAAGGGAATCGAGTCCTAGGTCCAGAAAAGGGACCTGGGGATCCACCGCATCAAGATTTTGGCCGGCCAGCTCGCCGAAAACCCGCTTCAGTTCTCCAACAACATCGAGGTCTTGTTGATTCATAGTGCGCAGCCGTTCAAGGGGTATTGACTGAGTGGATACTCTGATTCTCAAACCTAAACGAGTCTCGCGGAAGATCGGACTCGGCGTTGCTCCGGCCCGAGTGCACGGAGGCCAACCGCGACAATTGCTCGGACATCATTTGGAGCTGTCCGAGAACGAGTTCCTCGACGGTTCCGCCCTCCGCGTTCTCCAATGTTGGATGGCGCGAGGCCTGGTGCGGATCCGACTCGGGAATGATCGGATTTTGAAGCCAATGACGAGTCCGTCTAAATGGATAAGTCGGGAGCGAAATTCGTTTAGGTTCAGCCGCTCCTCGAAAGCGCTCCCAGTCGAGCGAGACACCGGCTACCCACATTTCGCCGGCGGCGCGCAGGAGCGCTCGGGTGGCCGACGTCTGATTGTCAGAGGGTAAGGAGGCGGTGGCGAGGTAAGCCCAGTCGCCCAACGAAAGCCGAGTTGCCGAGGCCAAGTTTGCGCCAGGACCCACTTCCAGGAACACGCGGTTTCCGCCGTCGTGCATCGTCCGGACCGCGCTGAAGAATTGAACCGGACTCCGAATTTGAGCGGACCAGTATTCGGCCTGGCTCCATTCCGAAGGAGCCAAAAACTGACCGGACAGCGTTGAGGCGACGGGCAGCGCGGCCGGGCCAAACGTGTGGTTGCGAACGGCGTCGACGAAACGTTCCGCCGCGGGCGCCATCATGGGCGAATGAAACGCGTGAGACGTTCGCAATCGTTTGGCGATTACCCGCTGTTTCGCGAGGACGCCTTCCAATTCCCCGATGGCCGTAAAGGTACCCGACACGACGCAATTCCGCAGGCCATTTACGGCGGCGATCGCGAGTCCGGGTGTCAAAAGCGACTCGATCTCGGACGCGGGAGCTCGCACTGCCAGCATGGCGCCGGGAGGCATTTCTTGCATCAGGCGCCCGCGCGTCGCGACCAAGTCCAGAGCGGCCTCCAAGGACAATGACCCCGCGATCGTTGCGGCGACAAATTCTCCGATGCTGTGACCGATCAGACCGGCAGGGGCGACACCCCACGACATCCAGAGCCGGGCTAATGCGTACGAAATGCTGAAGATCAATGGTTGTGCCACGCGCGTGTCCATGACGCCGTCCGGAGCGCAGTCCGGTGCTTCAGGGTACAAGAGTGTCCGCCACTTAATCGGGTCCAGTTCCTCCAAATGGTTCAAACACCGGTCGAGCTCTCCGCGGAAAACAGGTTCGCTCAGATAGGCCTCACGGCCCATGTGCACGTATTGGGAGCCTTGGCCAGAGAACATGAAGACCACGCCCGGAGTCCGTCCCACGTTGGCCAAGGTTCGATCGGCATCGGCGTCATCAGCGGATGTTCGCAAGGCGCGCACTGCTTCATTTCCATCGGCGGCCACGACAAACCGCCGTGAGGGAAAATGGCGTCGCCCCACTTGCAATGTATAGGCGGCATCGGAGAGCGAGTGTTCATCCTGCGACGCTCCTTCTAACCAATTCGCCAAGTTATCCGCGGTCGTTCGCAGGGCCGAAGCATCCTTGCCTGACAGCAACAGCAATACCTCGTGGCGGCCGTCGCCTATCCGCCGTGGTATGTCGGGAGCTTCTTCCAACACGGCATGGGCATTCGTGCCGCCAACACCAAAAGAACTGACCCCTGCTCGGCGCGGCTCCGGTCCCCGATCCCATGGGCGGAGGCGATCGATGACGAAGAACGGACTAGTGGGCAGATCCAAGTCTGGGTTCGCAGTCGAGAAATGGAGGGTCGCGGGGAGTACGCCATGCCGCAGCGCCAGGGCGGTCTTGATCACGCCGGCGACGCCAGCGGCCGATTCCAAGTGACCAATATTGGTTTTGAGCGAACCAAGACCGCAAAACCCAGTCTTCGAGGTGGTGGAGCGAAAGGCCTTGGTCAATCCCGCAAGTTCGATCGGGTCCCCGATAGGCGTGCCGGTGCCATGCGCCTCCACGTAGGAAATCGTGTCCGCGGAGACTCCGGCGAGTGCGTGAGCAAGGGCAATCGCCTCCGCCTGACCTTCGATGCTAGGCGCGAGGTAGCTTGCCTTTTCTGAACCGTCGTTATTTAAGGCGACCGAACGAATGATCGCATAGATGGGATCACGCGCCTCCAACGCGTCGGACAAACGCCGTAACAGCACCACGCCGCAACCCGACCCAAACACAGTGCCCGACGCGTCCGCATCGAAAGCCCGACAATGGCCGTCGCGGGAGGCGATGGCCCCCTCCTGGTAAATGTAGCCGCGCGTCTGTGGAAAGGTGACCGAAACTCCACCCGCCACCGCGAAGTCGCATTGAAACGTCAGGAGTGACTGACATGCCTGGGCAATCGCTACCAGCGAGGTGGAACAAGCGGTTTGAATCGTGAGCGCCGGTCCGCGAAAATCGAATTGATGCGCCACCCGCGTTGCCAAGTAATCCTTATCGTTGCCCACCAAAGCCGCGTAACCCTCCGCTTGGAAGCCACGGACGAACGCCTCGATGGACGCGCGATGTTGCAATACGGTCGAGAGGAAATAGGTGTTTAGACTCGCGCCCGCGAAAACACCGACGCTGCGAGATCCCTCCAGCGGATCGTAGCCGGCATCTTCAAATGCTTCCCACACACACGAGAGAAAGAGCCTTTGCTGGGGATCCGCCATCTCCGCCTCGCGCGGAGTCCAACCGAAAAAGTCGGCGTCAAACTGATCGGCGTCAGCCAACACTCCGCGGGCCGCTACGTACTGGGGATCGGCCAAATCCGGTTCCGGGACACCGTGCGCACGCAGATCCTCGTGGGAAAAGCGAGTGATCGATTCGCGACCGGCGCATAGGTTGGACCAGAATTGGGCAACAGAGTCGGCTCCCGGGAATTTCCCGGCGAGGCCAATGATTGCCACGCTCTCGAGCTCGTTCGCCGGTTCCATGGCTAGGAGTGGGCACCGGCCACCGGTCTCCGCCGCGCCATCATCTGCCGCTGCTTCGCGGCGCGGTCGGAAATAGCGGCGCTCATTCGCGACGGCTGAGCGCCCTCGGTTCGAAGAATTCGGGCGAGTCCCTGAATCGTAGGATTTTGAA
>DLVS01000535.1:1112-17200 GCA_003445095.1 Verrucomicrobiales bacterium | reverse complement strand
GTGGACACCAGCAGAATTATTCCCGCGGAAACCAAGATCGCTCCGATCACTCCCAAAATAATCAGGAATCGGTTGGTCTCCCGGTTGAGCTTGAAGTGCGCAATGATCGCGGCGAGTTGGTCGTCGGAGATGAGTCCGGCTTCGTGGATTTTTTCAATATCAACGGCTTTCATTCTGATTTTCTTGGGCCTATTGGGACTTGTTAGTGACCTAACCTATCTGCCCGGTCGGCGAACTATCAACCAAAGCTTGCACCCACTTTTGGTGAACGCCTCCGGGCGCGCTGGAACTCTAGTGGGCCAGCCGCCCCCGGCTGTCGGCGTCCAGCGAGCGCCCTCGCCCGCTTGGTGGCCGCCGTGGGACAGACCCGTCTGGGTCTCACTCTGGAATTCGATGTACCGCAGCGCGTCCGATTTGATCGTACAGAAGAAGTTCGACGCCGTTAGAAACGCCGCGGAGAGAATAGTTGTAGGGCGAATCTTCCTCTCGGATCTGAAAAGTCGGGATGCGTCGAACGTTTTTGGAGTATTGCGCCAGATGAAACGGCAGGCCGCGCTGAATCGCCACTCGAACGGCCTCGAGCGTGACCGGTGCGTTAGTATCCAGCTCGTCCATAATGGCCATACGAATGAGTAACTGTTGGTTTTTGGCGTCAGTGCGGCGAACCCACGGCTTCTCCATCGTCACGGGCACCACCGACAGTCGGGAATAGAACAGTCCAGTCGTGATCGCCGCGACCATACCCGCAATCAAGATCGATTGGAAATATCGTCCCGCCTCTTGTCCACGCACCCGCGAAGAGACGGCCACACCCACGACAAAGAGGCAGAATGCATTGACGGTCCAGTTGATCGAAGAGACCCAGGCGCCGTGAGCGCTGTAGCGTACGTCCCTGACTTCGCTAGTCCCATCCCAATGAATGACTGCGTCGTCACGCATCTGTCTTGACGTTAACCTTCCCTCGAGACGAGTCACATAGGCCCCGTGCGGGGCTACCTGACGCAAGCCTTCGTGAACCATCGGCAGCGTCTCAGGCTGAGGGTACCAGCTCTCGTCCTCCGCCAGACGGCTGAGCGGGTAATCCGGCTGTCGGCAGTCGCGCACGATGAACCCATTCGCTTGGGCTCGCTCGGGGCCAAGGACAAACAGGTCCACCTCAAGGTTGCCATTGCCGACGCCCGTGAGGCGCAGCGGATAGACGGGTGCTTTGGCGGCGAAGGTAAAACTAAGCGGGTGCAGGGAATTGGTTTCGGATCGCGACTGGTTCCGGCGAACCTTGCTGGCCACAAACACCCAACCTTCGCGCAAATAGTCGGCGATCACTGGTTCAGTGGCGGGCGGCAACGCATAGCCGTTCGTGTTGAGCCAGGACCGTAGCGCGCCGGCATCCTTTCCGGTGATCGTCGTTGAATCGAACGCCCCCACGAGCTGGCGATCCAAGATTTCCACTTGTTCGCTCGATCCACCGGCCTTGGCGGTGGCCAGGCTAGGTAGTAAGAAACCGGCAACCAAGACGAGCAACAGTATGATCAAACTGACATGGACGAGCTTTATTCCGCTAGTCCGTGCCTTATATGCACCGAATGCTCCGATTACACCGACCAGGACACCAAAAAGATTTGAAGCAACGATGCCGGAGCCAGTCGCCCCGAAAGCCATGGCGATGACCGCTAACCAATCACTCCATCGCATTTGCCCATCAGTCCGCACCGTGAGCAGCAACCAGAGCAGCCCCGCGAGGAATAACCCGAACCGCCACCAACCCGTCGGCGCGTGAATGACCTTGGGGCGCAGCAAAAGAGTGAGCGTGGGAAACAAGCCCGGGCTCGCCGCCTCAACTTTGGGAACTGCGGGCAGCGGGACGACCCAAGCGAAGTTGGTTCCTTGACCAGTGAAGCGGGTCTCAACGATCAGCCGTTCCACGCCATTCGACCACCACAGCAGCGCCCGTTGATCCGGAATGCGCACCTCCAGCGGATAGGCTACAGAAGGAAAAACCTTCCCGTCGGCAAAAGTCCGGACTCCAAGGAGGACGGAGAACAACCAGAGCACGGCGAATACATGGATGAGTCCGAACGTTGATTTTGAACCGCTAATATACGCTGATCTTCGGTGATGACAGGAGGTCACGGAGGGAAGGCATCGGGAGGAAATCGTCAGATCCTTTGATCTCAGGTGCTTCAGATTAGCGCTCATCAGCGAAGATTAGCGGCTGCAAAACGGAATTCGGGATGAGTCGCCCAGACCAAAAGGGAGACCATGTTTCATGCGGTGGAGGGTCGTTAGTCGAAATGAAACTTGGAGAGACGTCAGTAACTTCGGTGCCCGAAATTAGGCTTGGATTGCCAGTTGGGAAACCGCGCCAGTTCAGAAGCGCTCTTCAGGCCATGCTCTCCGACCTGTCGTCCGACGTGTTTGCATCCGCGGAACCATACTGGCCCGAGGTGTTGCTGGAGGCTGAGCGACTCAGCGCTGCCTACTCCGCTACTCTCGGCACTCGCAGTCTTGATATCCTTCATGTTGCTTCCGCACTCGTACTTGGGGCGCGAGATTTCCTGACGTTTGACACCAGGCAGGGCGCGCTGGCGGCCGCCGTGGGGCTACGTTTGAAGGCACTCTAAACCACCGCGCTTCGCCTGCCTATTTGACCCGCCAACGTTGCCGATCTTCAATCGCTGGTGTGCCGCTGGGTGATCTAAAGATAATCGCAGTCCTTTGTCTGTTCTCGGCACTCCGAAGTTTCGCGGGGGCAACAGCCGACGGCAGTCCGTCGCTTCCGTCCGATCTCGCCGGTCTCGAAGCTCGACTGGCCGCTGACCCCACCAACGTAGCGGTTTTGGTGCGGGTCGCGCTGGAGTATCACAATGAGGCGGGACTGGGCGGCGATGAGGCACCGGCTAAGTTGAAGCAAGCCCGAACCTGTTTGGAGACTGCGCTTAAGCAACAACCCACGAATACCTTCGCCCGAACTTTGCTTGGCAGCGCGATCATCATGAGCGCTCGGGAACCATTCTGGTTCGGCGCGAAACTTCGGCGCGTGCACGAAGGGATGGCACTGATGGATGCTGCCCTCAGCGAGAATCCCGACGATCCCGATGCCCGCTTCACGCGCGCGAGCAACAACATGTTTTTGCCCGACCGGTTTCAGCGTCGGGAGGTCGTTCGCACCGACTTCGAATGGTTGCAGACGCGGGCGGAGCGTGGCGAATTTGCGGCTGACTTCCGGCAGTACGTGTATCTTTACCATGGCTTTGCTCATCATCGTTGGGGGGAAAAGAAACGGGCTCGCGAACTGTGGGAAGCGGGCTTGGCCATTGACCCGAAGTCGAAGGTGGCGGATGAGTTGCGCTGCGAACTTTCAGGGAAGTCGGGTTTGGCGCGGCTTGACGGGCGGTGAAGTAATTAAGATTAGGGCGTGTTCAGCCATCGCCTAAACCCAGGTGACGCGAGTTCTTCGATGCTATCCGCCGGCTCCCGCAAAATCAGCAGTTCGGCTTGAAACTCATTCGCCAGCTTCAACGCCACTTTCGGTTCGAGCACGCTGGAGGCAGTGGACAACGCGTCGGCAATCATCCCGTTTCGCGCAATCACCGTGACCAACCGGTGGTCGGTAAGCCCAATTCCGGTGTGAGGATTGACGATGTGCGAATAACGGACCCCGCCAATCTCCGCGCGCTGAAACGTATCGCCCGAAGTCGCGAGCCCGACATTTCGCAACGAGACAAATCGAGGCGGAGGCGCATTGGTGACATCGAAGACGCCGACTTCGATTCGCCATCCCGATTCTCCGGGTGGTGGCTCGCCGGCGACCATGTCGCCGCTACCCGAAATAAGGAACCGGGGGAGATTTCGGCCGCGCAGAACTTTGGCGGCTTCATCCAAGGCATAACCCTTGGCGATACCTCCCAGGTCCAAACGCATTCCCGGACGCACCAATTGCGCTTCCCAAGCCGAGGCGCGGTGCCGCAACAGCAGATTAGTCCATCCCGTGGCCTCCCGCGCGCGCGCCAACACCTCGGGCGAAGGCAGCTCGCGCTGCCGTCGCGCCCGACGCCAGAGCTGAACTTCCGGACCCACGGTAACGTCGAAGGCTCCGGTTGAACGCCGCGAAACTTCTCCTGCCGTGGTTAAGACATGCGCCAAATCCGGGCTTAGGGCAATCCATTGGCCAGTCCCAGCGGACCGCGAAAGACGGCTCAGCTCAGACTCGGCCTCGTAGTCGCTGAGGATGGCGTTGAGATCCGAGATCCGAGTCCACACGGCCTCAGCCGCGTTGGTGGCGGTCGCCCCGTCAGGTGTGTAGAGCACGAGTCGGAAGGGTAATCCCATTTGAGCGCGCTCAAATTCGAAGCGGGTAGTGGCGCGGTCGGATCGAGTGGTACACCCCAGTGAGGCAAGGCACACCCAGACGGCGAAGATTCCGAGGAACGACCTTCCGGCTCCACCGACCAGTGCCCGCCGACGATTGACTTTATTAACCACGCAGTTAACCCGCCACCGCCGAGTGAGGGTCTGATCGTTTCGAACTGCCTGATGTGAAGTGGACAAGCTTGAGACTTCCGGACTCAGTTTTGTGGATCGGCCAATTTGTTAGCAAGGCTGAGCCGATCCTTCCATCGGCGACTGCGGGGGGCTCGAAGGTGTTCGACCGGGAATCGTCCTGAGCAGCCAGTCATGCGGTTGGACTTCAAACGCACCCTTGGTCATGCTGCCGGGCCGATGTCGAAACAGTTCTACGTCACCACTGCCATTTATTACGTCAACGGCGCGCCTCATCTTGGTCACGCCTACGAAATGGTCGTGGCCGATGTGATCGCTCGCGCCCGACGGGCAATGGGCGAAGAAGTGTTCTTCCTGACTGGACTCGACGAACATGGTCAAAAGGTCGAGCAAGCCGCGCAAGCCGAGGGCAAGTTGCCTCAGATTTATTGCGATGAATTGGCCATTCAATGGGAAGATTTTGCCCGACGCCTCGGACTTTCCTACGATGACTTCGTCCGGACCACTCAGGCGCGCCATCACAAAGTCGTGACGGCCTTTCTCAGTCGCTTGCACGAGGGTGGCCATTTTTACAAGGCCGGTTACGAAGGCTGGTATTCGGTGAAGGAGGAGACGTTCCTGACCGACAAAGACCAGCGTCCCGATGGAACTTGGGATCCGCAATGGGGTGAAGTGGTACGGCTTAAGGAAGAGAATTGGTATTTCAAGATGGGGCAGCACCAACAGTGGTTGATCGAGTTTCTGGAATCGCATCCCGACTTCGTTCAACCCGCCGCGCGCCGGAATGAGGTCCTCGGGTTTCTTCGCACTGGCCCCTTAGAAGACCTGTGCATCAGCCGCCCTCGCGCACGACTCACCTGGGGCATTCCGTTGCCGTTCGATGCCGACTACGTGAACTACGTGTGGTTCGACGCGCTGGTTAATTACGTCTCGGTGCCCGCGTCTTTGGGTGATCCGGCGGTGGCAGGATCGCTCGGACTCTCACTAGGCACTGGTTCATCGTTCGAGGCGTGGCCGGCCGACCTGCACATCATCGGCAAAGACATCGTCAAGTTTCACGCCGTCTACTGGCCCATCATGTTGCATGTCCTCGGCGCGCCGTTGCCCAAAACGATTCTCGCGCACGGCTGGTGGCAGAAGGATGGCGCTAAGCTTAGCAAATCCACTGGCAACGTGGTGGACCCGCTCGAGGTCATCACTGAGTGGGGCTTAGATGCGTTCCGTTATTACGTGGTGCGCGAGCTGGCGATCGGCCCCGACGGCAATTGGACCGATGAAGGATTTCGCGCGCGCTACAACGCCGAGCTTGCCAATGGGCTGGGCAATTTGTTGAACCGCGCGTTGAGCATGCTCAACAAATATCGCGGCGGAGTCGTGCCCGTGCGATCCGATGAACTAGCCGGTGACACCGAAGCCGCAGTGGCGAACGCGACGGAGCAACTTCGGGCGAATGAACTCCAAGCCGCCTTGGTCTCGATTTGGACCCTCGTTACGCGCGCCAATCTGTACGTTGAACAAACGGCTCCGTTTAAGCTGGCGCGCGACCCGGCTCAAGCGGCGCGTCTGGATGCCGTGCTGTACAATCTCGTGGAGGTTTGCCGCGTCCTCGGCGTTTTGCTAGCGCCGTTCATTCCCGATACGGCCGCCAAAATCTTCGCGCAGCTCAACCTATCGGCCGACGAATTTTGCTGGGCGAAGGCGAAGTGGGGCGGCCTGGTGGCGGGACACCAAGTAGGAGCGCCGCAACCCTTGTTCCCGAGAAAAGATCTGGGGGCGAAGTAGCAATCGCCAGCGGGTGCAGGTAGTGAGCCAAATGTTCCCTAGAACGCCGAGCGGTTTTGGAGTGCGGTGGCAGCTTGCCGCGTCGAAGCGTGGAGAAGACGGGAGCGTGAGCGGCGACACCGCTTTGCTGCGGCGCGTGGAGGGCAGATTCAAGCGCTGGTTTTCGCTGCGCCCGTCCGGCCGATTGAAAGCGCCGTCGCGCTGCGCTTCCCGGCGCACTCCAAAAGGTTTCCGGTTCATCGTTAGAGACTGTCCATGAACGAGCCCCCGTCTGTTCCCTCCTCTCCGGCTCTCCGAGTCGGCGACCGAGTTACCATCGATATTCATGATTTGGCATTCGGTGGAGAAGGTGTTGGCCGCGTGGGCGACTTCGTGGTGTTTGTGCCCTTCGTCTGCCCAGGAGAACGCATTGAAGCCAAGGTCACTGAGGTCAAAAAGCACTTCGCGCGGGGAACATTGGTTCATCTCCGCACGACGGCGCCCGAGCGAGTGGAGCCGCGTTGCGAGTATTTTGGAGAGTGCGGAGGCTGCCAGTATCAGCACCTCGACTACACCGCTCAATTGCATTGGAAGCGAAAACAGATCGCCGACCTATTCCAGCGAGTCGGCGGATTCGAGTCCGCCGTGGTGCGTGAAGTGGTGCCGTGTCCCAAACCTTACGGATACCGCAATCGCATTTTGGTCCGGAGCCAGTGGAACGCTCCGGCCAAAAAGTTGAACCTCGGATTCGTTCGAGGCGACTGCGGCTTGGTGTGTGACGTTGAGTCCTGCGCGATTGCTGAGCCGGGTGTGAATGTCGCCTTGCACGAGTGGCGCCAGCATCCCCCACCCAAAGGCGGCCTCAAAACCGTGCTCCGGATTCCGCCGGAGGATTGGGTCGTCCCGGAACACAGTTTTTTCCAGAACAACTTCTTCGTCTTGCCTGATCTACTGGCCGCGGTTCGCCAGCGTCTGCGCGACGCCGGCGCGCGGCATCTGCTCGATGCCTATTGCGGCGTTGGCTATTTCAGCCTGTCCCTTGCGGACGAAATCGACTCGTTCGTGGGAGTCGAGCTCGACGGCCCGGCGATTCGCGCGGCGCAGGAGAATCAACGGCGACGCGGTGTCACCCATGGTGAATTCATCGCGGGAGACGCCGATGCCCTGCTTCCATCGTTACTGACTAAGCTGGATCCCACTTGCACCGCCGTTTTGTTGGACCCGCCTCGAGTCGGTTGTCGGCCGACGGCGCTCGAAGCCCTCCGCGAGATTGGTCCGGCGCAGATTCTCTATGTTAGTTGTCACCCGGCGACGCTGGCG
The DNA here is from genome assembly GCA_003445095.1 of Verrucomicrobiales bacterium. Classification (GTDB taxonomy): domain Bacteria; phylum Verrucomicrobiota; class Verrucomicrobiia; order Limisphaerales; family UBA9464; genus UBA9464. The sequence goes on along the minus strand of DLVS01000535.1, from coordinate 9,619 downwards.
CGCGATGCGAAGCGACTTTGTGCAGATGGGCGCTATCGTTTGGCGGAGGTGCAACCGGTTGATCTGTTCCCGCAGACGCAACACGTGGAGTGCGTCGCCGACCTGCGATTGAACTCGAAGTGACTCGGCAGGGCGTCGCCGACCTACCATACCGAAGTCAGGCGAAGGTAGGAGCTTTCGAAGCTGCCGCTTTGGAGCGACGCGACAGAAGTCAGTGACGGCGGATTTCCTTCAACGTCGGCCCGGAATGCTAAAGCCACAGCATCAAGGCCATTGCCGCCGCCCTCCAAAATCGCGTCGAATAACGAGGCGTACCGTCGCGTTTTGAGAGGTGCGCAATTCGCGCCAAGCATTATCATTAACAACGCATGTGCGGCCCAAAGTCACTCACCGCCCTAACCCGCGCTTTCGTCGCGGGAATGTGGACTTGTGCCGGAGCCACCTGCCTGGGCGCCTCAACTCTTGAACCCGCGCAGGTCGAGTTCTTCGAGAGCAAGGTCAGACCCATCCTCGTCGAACATTGTTACGAATGTCACAGCGAGCGGGCGGAGAAGGTGAAGGGAGGACTCCTGCTCGATACGCGCGAAGGGCTGCTGAAGGGGGGAACGGCTGGCGTGGTGCTCGTGCCTGGCCATCCAGACGACAGTTTGCTGATTCAAGTACTGAAGGGAACCGCGAAGGACACCGAGGCGATGCCGCCCAAAAAATCCGGAGGCCCGCTCAAGCCCGAGCAAATCGCGGCGCTCGAAGAATGGGTTCGCCTCGGCGCGCCCGATCCGCGCACCGGTTCGATCGTGTCTTCTCAGGCGATCAATCCCAAAGACCATTGGGCCTTTAAGCCGGTCCAGCGAGTGCCGATCCCTGTACTCGCAAACCCGGCGTCAAAGGTCGAAGACCCGATCGACGCCTTCATCGGTGCCAAATTGTTCGAGAAGGGTCTATCGCTGTCGCCCCGGGCGGATCGGCGCACGCTCCTGCGTCGAGCGGCCTTCGATCTCACGGGGCTCCCGCCGACTCCGGAAGAAATGGCTGAGTTTTTGTCCGACCGTTCGCCCCGGGCCTTTGAGGCGGCCGTGGATCGATACTTAGCGTCTCCTCGCTATGGCGAACGATGGGGTCGGCATTGGCTCGACGTGGCTCGCTATGCGGATTCGAAAGGCTACGTGTTCGAACAAGAACGCCGCTTCAGCCACAGCTACACCTACCGCGATTGGGTCGTCGACCAACTCAACCGTGATCTTCCCTATGACGAATTTCTCATCGCTCAAATTGCCGGGGACCAGGTCGCGACACCGGACAATCCCTGGCCCATGGCGGGGCAAGGTTTTCTGACGTTGGGCCGGCGATTTCTCGATAACCTCAACGACATTATTGACGACCGGATTGACGTGGTTACCCGCGGCACGATGGGACTGACCGTGTCGTGTGCGCGCTGCCACGATCACAAGTTCGATCCGATCCCCACGGCCGACTACTACGCGCTCTATGGGGTGTTCAACTCGAGCTATGAACCGCCGGAAAAACCACTCTTGGGACCGAACCCAGATCCGCAACGTGCGGCGGACTACGAGCGCGACCGCGCGGCGCGACAGAAGGAGCTCCAGGATTTTCGCGCGGAGCGGACCGCCGAGATCTCCAAGAAATTGCGGGAACGAGTCGGTGACTATTTGTTGGCCGCGCAGGATTCGCTGGGACTCGACTGGACGAACCTCGAGGGACTGGCGCGAGTGCGCAGTCTGGATCCCGGATTGGTGGCCGCGTGGAAGGGGCGGCTCGAACAATGGCAAGGAACGCCGACTCCCGCTTTTGGTCCGTGGCTGTCGCTCGCCCGATTGACGACCAACGAATTTGCGGCGCGCGTTCCCGAAATCATTCGAACCTGGGCGACGAATTCCGCGGGCGGAAAACCATTCAACCCGCGGGTCGTGCAATCGCTGACCGACCCGGCGCCGAGCAGCTTCAAGGATGTCGCGGAGCGCTACGGTCAACTTCTCTCGAGCGCGGACAAGGCGTGGCGCGATGCTTTGGACTCCGCTCGAACCAACAACCTGCCGGCGCCGACGACTTTGCCGGATCCCGCCGAAGAAGAATTGAGGCTCGTGCTCAATGCCGACGATTCGCCGGTGATGGCAGCGATGAAAGACATCGACCGTTTCTTCGACACCCCCACCGGACAAAAAGTGCGAGGGTTGCAGCGCAAGTTGGACGAGCTCGATGCGACTCATCCGGGCGCGCCGTTGCGAGCGATGGCGTATCTGGACAAGAAGGAGCCGGTCGAGCCCGTGGTGTTCAAACGCGGAAATCCCGGGAATCCGGGACCGACCGTGCGGCGCCAATTTTTGGAAGTCATTGCCGGCACCAATCGCGTGCCGTTCGCCCAAGGGAGCGGCCGCCTCGAATTGGCCCGAGCGATAGCGAGCCGGGAAAATCCGTTGACCGCGCGAGTCATGGTGAATCGCGTCTGGATGGGGCACTTCGGCACGCCGTTAGTCCGAACGCCCAGCGATTTTGGCATGCGCAGTGACCCGCCCAGTCACCCAGAATTACTCGATTACCTCGCCGGTTGGTTCATGGATCACGGTTGGTCGCTCAAGGCGCTGCACCGATCTCTGATGCTTTCCGCGACCTACCAGCAAGTCAGCGATCCGGGGAGCGACCCCATCGTCCAGGCCGCCTTTGCTCGGGGAGAGACGGCCGATCCCGGGAACACTCTCTACTGGCGCATGAACCGGAAGCGCGCCGATTTCGAGGCGCTCCGTGATAGCTTGCTGGTGGTCAGTGGGAAACTGGATGGCAATATCGGTGGTCAACCGGTGCCCATGTTCGAGGACGTATCGACGCCGCGTCGAACACTCTACGGATTTATCGATCGCCAGAACCTTCCTGGAATTCTGCGCGCCTTTGACTTCGCCAGCCCCGATGCCACCGCGCCGCTGCGCTTCCAAACCACCACGCCCCAGCAGGCACTGTTCCTCATGAACAGCCCGTTCATGGCCGATCGCGCGCGCGATTTACTCGAACGCCCAGATGTGGTGGCCCAAGATTCCGGCCGCCAGAAGATCGCGCGCCTTTACGAGCTCGCCTTTCAGCGAGCCCCCAACTCGCAAGAAATCGCTCTCGCCGAAAAATTCGTGAGCCACGCGGCTGGGCCTCCTCCCGAGCCACTGCCGGCGTCCGCTTGGAGTTATGGCACCGGTGGTTTCGACCCCGAGAACGGGCGCGTCGAGCACTGGCGTCCGTTGCCTCAGTTCACCGGCGAAGCGTGGCAATGGGAGGCAAAGCTTCCCTCGAGCCAGGGGCAATGGACGATGCTCAATCGCCAAGGGGGCCATCCGGGTGGACAGGCCACGAATGCGGCGATTCGGCGATGGACGGCGCCGTTCACGGGCAAGGTTACTATTGCTGGTAAATTGGATCACCCGGGAGAACAAGGAGACGGAGTGTTTGGTCGGGTCGTTTCCAGTCGGTCGGGCGCGCTTGGCTCGTGGGAGGTCTTCCATCGGAAACAATCGACCGACGTGGCCGAGATTGGAGTTGAGCGCGGAGACACCATCGATTTTGTGGTCGAGCCTCGGGAGAACGAGAACACGGACAGTTTCGACTGGTCGGCCGTCGTTCACAGAGTCGGTCAGACGCCCCTTGGTGGTGCGGCCGATTGGAATTCGAAGCGCGATTTTGGCGGACCGAAGTCCGAAACAACTCCGCTCAATCCCTGGCAGCAGTATGCCCAAATTCTTCTCTCGGCGAACGAGTTTGCGTTTGTGGACTGACTCCGCCGAGTATCAATCGTTGCGAAAGTGCATTCAGAGACTTCGGGCGATTTGGGTTGCGAATCCTATGGAGTGCGGAGGCAAGCGAAGCGCGACTCCGCTTTGGAACGTCGCGAAACACGAGGATTTTGCGACGAATAACTCTACGGTTGTCCGGCATCCGAAGCGCCGTCGCCGCTGCGCTTTGCCGGCGCACTCCAAAGCAACGGCACCTACTTTCGCAACAATTGATAGGGGCGGTGGTTTTGGTTCCCGCTCCGGCGGCTCCTTCTGGGCCGCTTGAGTCTAGGCTACCTCCCACAACACGGCATTCGGTTCGAGCATTGTCCCCCGCTTACCCACTACTTCGAAGCTCTCAAAAGCGAGCGACGCTTCCGCTTGGCGAGCGAACTCTGGGTCTGGGACAAAGCCGGCCTTGATTTCCACGCCCGGCGCCGCTGAAACCACGCGAACGGCCTTTATTTTGTGAGTCGCGAAAAGGAGAACATGGCGCTGGAGGTCAAAGGCCTTCCGGCGTCGGAGCGCCAGGATCTCCTCAATGCCGGCGGGCAGAGGGTAGATGCTTCTCCGGCGCGCCCAACACCGATGCATTCCCGGCTTGGCCTCGGCCATCGACGGCTGCTTTCTTTCCGGAAATCATGATTCTGGCAGGAGATATCGGTGGCACCTCAACACGACTGGGCATCTTCCACCTTCAGGGCACTCAAGTGATACCGCAGGTCGTCGAACGGTACTCGAGTCGAAGCTTCGGCGGATTGACCGACATTCTCAGCCAGTTCCTGGCTGTGCAGCGTCAGCCTTTTTGCGTGGCCGCGTTTGGGATCGCCGGACCGGTCCTCGATGGTCGCGTTCACACTCCCAACCTTCCCTGGATTGTGGACGCCAGTGCCGTGGCCACGGTCTTGAATGGTCCACCAGTGTTTCTCCTGAATGACCTAGAAGCCAATGCCTGCGGCGTCTTCGCGTTGCCGCCGACCGACTTCGAACCCTTGAATTCAGAGGCCACCGCGGACCCTACGGGTAACCTGGCCATCATCTCGGCGGGCACAGGTCTCGGCGAGGCGGGGATCATGTTCGATGGCAACAAGCTTCGTCCATTGGCCTGCGAAGGTGGTCATGCGGGATTCGCCCCGGAGAACGAACTCGAAGCAGAACTATGGCGGTTCCTCGCCAAGAAATTCGGACGCGTCAGTGCCGAACGAATCTTAAGCGGCCCGGGACTCTTCAACCTTTACACCTTCCTGCGCGACACGGGACGCGGCGTTGAATCCCCAGCCCTGGCAGCGGAAATCGGCGCCGCCGCCGATCCCGCCGCCGTCGTTTCTCGAAGTGGTCTGAGCGGGAGCTCTGATCTCTGCGCCGCGACCCTCGAACTTTTCGTGCGCATCTACGGTTCGGAAGCGGGCAACTTGGCCTTGAAGCTCAAGGCGACTCGCGGCGTGATGATTGGGGGGGGGATTGCGCCCCACCTTCGCCCACTGTTGGACCGACGATTCCTCGATCCATTTACTGCCAAGGGTCGAATGCGCCCGATGCTTGAAGCCATTCCCGTCCAGCTCATTCGCAACGATCAGGCGGCGCTCTACGGCTCAGCGTTGTACGCCGCATTGAAGGCCGGGCTACTCGAACACCCGCATTTGGCGGCATAATTTGGGGCCATGAACTGCGTGGGAGCCGACGTGAGAAGGCTCCATCTCAATTCCCCGACCTGTCGTCGCACTTTTGGGGCAAATGAAGTCAGAGTCTCGTCACCTCGTCTCCTACGGTCCATGGAGACTTCCCCCCGGCCGGTTCAACGGGTGAGATTTTCCACGTCGAACTTTGCCGGGGACGCTATCATGCTGGCACTCGTATGAATCAGCCCACGTCCCAGGGTCGTTTCGGCGGCGTTGTTTATGTCATCGCCGTGTTACTATTTGTGATCGCAGTCGCGGTCGCGGCGTGGTGGTGGTCGGGTCGCTCGGGCCGTGGCACTGACGCCAATGCGGCCTTTGCGAACTCTATGGCCACTGGACAAACGCTCTTTGAACGAGGCGATGCCAACAAGGCGATCGAAGCCTTCCAACGGGCACTCGTACTCAATCCAGCCAATCCAGATGTTCACCTCAATCTCGCTAACGCATTCCTGCGCGCCGGCCAACCCAGTGCCGCCGCAGGTCATGCCGAGGAGGTTTTGCGATACGAGCCAGGTAGCGGCGCCGCGTTTTATGTGCTCGGCTGTGCGCAGCTTCGCCAAAACCAGTATTCGAATGCGGTCCAATCGCTCTCCCAAGCCAAGAGCGTCGATCCCACAGAAAATCCGGTCAGTTTCCAGCTCGGTCGGGCGTACTTCGGTTGGGGCAAATTCGAAGATGCCGCCGCTCAGTTTCAGGAGGTCCTCCAGTTCGAAACAAATCATCCCTCCGCCCACTATCTCCTCAGCCAGACCCTGCTCCGACTCGGCCAGCGTGAAGCCGCGCAGACGGCCTTGCAGGAGCATCAGCGGATCAACGCCGGCAAGGTGGGTGGCGCGGATGATCCCACAGTGTTTGAACGCAGCAAATACACGGCGATCCGAGTGCCGTTCTCCCTCGAACAACCCGCGGCCAATGGCATCGCGGTGAAGTTCACGGACGATTCGGCCCGCGCGTTCGGCGCCGCTGCGTCACAGCTTCGCGGGCCTATCGGCGTGCTCGATATCAACCGACGCGGTTGGAACGATCTTTTGCTCGTCGGCAAGGAAGGCGCCCAGGTGTTCTGGAACTCAAATGGCGTCTTCACCGCCTACAGCCCCGCACTACCGGTGACGGGCCAGGACCAGGTCAGACAAATTCTCGTCGGTGACTTGCAGAACGATCGGTTCGATGACGCCGTCCTCATCGCGCCGGCCGGAGTGTCGGTTCTGCGCTTCGCCACGAACGGCAATTTCAGTGATGTGACCCAATTCTCCGGGCTCAAACAAGCGGGCGCGGCGGGAAATGTTGGCGCGCTCGCGGACCTCGATTTCACCGGGAAGTTGGGTCTCTTGTTAGCTTCACCAGAAGGCGTCTTGCGCAGTTTCACCAATTTGGGCTCGGGCGTTTTCCGCGAACGCAAGCCCGCGCCGGCCCAACCCGATCCGCTAGCCGTCTCCGGAGTGACGCAGATCACCGTGGACGATTTGAACAACGACGACTTACCGGACGTGCTCCTGACGCGCAGCAATCTGCCGCCGTTCGTGCTCTACAATGTCCGAGGTGGCGGACTCAGCAGTTCGAATCAGCCCGCCGGATGGCCGATCGCCCGGGCCGCCGCGACGGGTGACTTCAACAACGATCTGCGCGTGGATGTGGCGCTGGTGACGGACGACGCCGTGGAGCTTTGTTTCAGCACGCTCCGCGAGCCGCAACGGTTGCCGGCGCGCCACAACCAAATAGAACACCTGCGAGCTTTGGATTACGACAATGATGGCTGGCTGGATTTGGTCGCCTGGGGCGGGGACGGCATTCGAGTGTGGCGCAATCGTGGCAGCGCCGGATTTCATGAAATGACCGAAGCCTTGGGACTTTCGAATTTCCAATCCCGAATCTCAGATTTGGTCGCCGCCGATTTTGATCAAGACGGCGATGTGGACTTGATCGCCAGCGTGGCAGCCGGCGGGTTGCGTTTCCTGCGCAATGACGGCGGTAACGCGAATGAACTCTTGAAGCTGCGTCTGTTGGGCAACCGTTCCAATTTCAGCGCGCTCGGGGTGAAGATCGAATTGGCATCGGGCGGGTGGCACACCATCCGCACGGTACAACAGCTTCCCGTCGAAATCGGCGTGGGCCAACGAAAGCAGTTGGATTTGGTGAGCACGCGCTGGTTTGACACTCGGCTCGACACCACTGAAGTCGTCCCCGATCCGAAGCAAGCGCTGACCGTGTTCGAACTCGTGTTGCCCACGGGCTCGTGTCCGTACCTGTACGCGTGGGACGGCACTGGCCACCGATTTGTCACGGACTTGCTGGGCGCGGCTCCAATTGGCTTGCCGGTGGCGGCCGGGCGTTACATCGAAGCCGATCCTGAGGAGTGGGTTTGGGTGGGCAATCAACAGAATTTCCCTCTGCGCGACGGACGGTATCAGATCAAGGTCACCGAAGAGCTCCGGGAGATTCTGTACCTCGATTACGTCCGGCTGGTGGCGGTGGATCATCCCCCCGGCACCGAAATCATTTCGACGAGCAAGTTGGTTCCGGGACGCCCCTTTCCGTCGCATCGCCTGATGCAAGTCGGGGGACGAATCCCGCTGCGCCGCGCCGAAGTTGCCGGAGCCGGCACGGTGCCACGCGATGTGACCGCCGATTTGGCTGAGAACGACAATCGCAAAGTTTCACCGTTGATCCTCCGGGAGCCACAATATCGCGGGCTGGCCGAACCGTATTCGGTGACGCTCGATTTCGGTCCGCTGCCCCGAACAGGACCATTGATGCTCGCGCTGAGCGGTTGGCTGCGCTTCGGCGGGGGCATGGCGAACGTCGCGGGTTCCCACAACCCGGAATTCCCCTTCCCGTTTCCGGTGCTCGAAGTGGAGACGTCTCGCGGCTGGGAAAAGGTCGATGTCACCGTTGGAGCACCGGCGGGGAAAACGAAAACGATCTTAGTAGATCTCGCTGGGCACTTGCCGAAGGATGGTCAGCGCCTTCGCCTCACTCAATCCTTCGAGATTCATTGGGATCGCGCGGCCTTGTTTACCCAAGCCACTGAGGTCACCGGTCAAACTCAACCACTCGTCGACGC
>DLVS01000535.1:0-940 GCA_003445095.1 Verrucomicrobiales bacterium | reverse complement strand
ACTCCCGTATACGACCGAATCAAGTCAACGCCGCCTTGGTCGCTCACGCCCTCGGGCTGGGCCACCCAATACGGTCCGGTAAGTCCATTGCTCGCGGAAGCCGACCAAGGATTAGCCGTGATTGCGGGTGGCGATGAACTGTCGTTGTCCTTCGCGGCCGCTTCTCCCCCGCTCACCCAAGGCATGGAACGAGACTTCTTCCTCTACACCATCGGCTGGGACAAAGACGCCGACTACCATGTCGCGCAGGGCACCAAGATCGCGCCGCTGCCGTGGCGGGGCATGGATGATCAACGGCACGGAATTGAACCGCGTCCGGCATTTCCCAGTGACACCCTGCACGAACGCTTCAACACCCGCTGGGTGGGAGAGCGCACGTATTCGCGGAAACAGTAGTCGCACGAAGTGGACTGACCTCAAAGCCCCATTGACTTCAACATGACCGAATGGGAGGCCGCGACTCTATGAACCAACCGAATGGTAGGGATGGCGCGCTGCGCCGTCCCCGGCCCGGGCATAGCGCCGGGCCGGCATTTCGCAGTGACGCCTCGAATTCTTCCCGCAGGTCATTGCGAAAGCCCGCGCTTGAGGCGTCGGGCCGCCGCGCGGCAGCCCTACCCGGTTCACGGCCCCACCAAGCGTCCGGATTTTGGAGGTCCCTGCTTTCCATGAGCCTTCTGTTCCCTGTCCTGCTTCTTGTGTCCTGCGTAGTCGTGTACGCCGCCGAGCCCCCGCCCCCACGGAAACGCGCCGAGGTCGAGGCCGTTCTCAAGTTGGCGCCACCGCTCGCGGCCGGAACCACTCTGCGGCCGTTGCATCTGCTGTTGGTGGCGGGCCCAAAGGACCATGGTCCAGGTGAACACGATTATCCGGCGTGGCAACGACAGTGGGCGCCACTATTGGCCAAGGCGGACAACGTCCGGGTTTCCACTGCTTTTGC
>DLVS01000766.1 GCA_003445095.1 Verrucomicrobiales bacterium | reverse complement strand
ATGTTTCTTCGTAGCCTCGTTTACTCCGCTTCTGCCGCCTCCCCGCTCCTTTGCTCAGGGGGCCACAATTGTCCCGATGTCTTGGAAATGGAGTCGGGCGACTTCGCCGTTATTGGCGCCGATATCACCGCCACGGCCAGGCCGCACTTGCCCCACGGTTCAGGGTGCGGGGCCGAGGAGAAAATCATCCGGGTTCCGCGCGCCACCCTCGCGTGCGTCTCGTCATACTTCGCCAGTTCAAAGTAAACGGGTCGTTTACCGAACCAACTCGAGCTCCAGCTTGGGACCGTGCTCATTGAGGAGCGTGGTCGCCAATTCTTTGGGTTGGCTCGTCGCCATGCGCTCGGCCATCCAGTCGAGGTTTTCAGTACCGAGGAAAATGAGCGTGTCACCGCGCGCCCGGGACGCCTGAACGTAGGTCATCTCCTGGTTCTGCATACGACCCGCGAGGACAAACGCTTGTTCCGTAGTAACACCTTGTGCCTTGTGGGTCGTAAGCGCGTAACCCAAGCGCAGGTGCTTGTACTCGGAGGTGTTGACGGTGACGGACCGGCCCTGATCGAGCCGGACCGCAATCGTTGAGCCTTCCTTCTTTACGACGGTTCCAAGATCGCCGTTGAAAACGCCGATCGCCTGGCTGTTCTTGGTAAACAGCACACGATCATTCACGTAAACGCGCTCGTCTCCCAGTGGGGTGGGTTCGCCGACAAGATTTCCGGAGTCTTGGCGTTGGCGTTGAATGAAAGCATTGAGTCGCTGCACTTCGGCGTTGGTTCCAGAGAGCACCAGATTCGCCGGGGGATCGGCAAATCGACTGGTCCAAGAGCCGACTAACGCCAGCTCCGCTAATTCCCCAGTGTCGTGGGGATGCAACAATCCATGGTCCGTATACGCCCCCAATGCTTGGGCTGACCGCCCAGTCGCGAAGTCTCTCACCGCCTCGCGCGCCCACGGCTCGCGTTGACGCTGAATCTCCGTCAACGTGGTCGCTCCAAATTCTCGAACAAGAGCCGCAAAGCCTCCGCCAGCTTCGACGGATTGGAGTTGTCCCGAATCCCCCGCCAAGACCAGCTTGGCTCCGGCCTGTTGGCAACGCGCCGTTAGTTCCAAAAGCTGCCGGGTGCCGACCATCGCAGCTTCATCAACGAGCACAACCGACGTGGGGCCGAGCGGGATGGCTCCATGTTTGAGTCCCCAAAGCAGCCGGTGCATGGTCATGCTCGGGACCTCGCTCCCCTGTTGCAAGCCGGAGGCGGCTTTGCCACTGAGACTGGTACCTTGGACCGACAGTCCTTGAGCTTCCCAAATTTCTTTGGCCACTCGGAACGCGTACGTCTTTCCAGTTCCCGCCATGCCCGAAACCAACTGAAGTCCGCCCATCGATTCGGTCACCCAACGGACAACTTCGCGTTGTTCGCCGGAGAGTGTCGGATAGCGCGCGAAAATTTCGTCGTGCGGGGTATGCGCCTGAGCCCGCTCTTGTTCGTGTAGAGTCTTGGCGGCCTGCAAAAACTTCCGCTCGATTTCGAGCATCTCGGGCGTGGAATAACGGGTTTCGTGATTCCGATAACCAACCGGCACGATCTGTCCGGCTTGGAAAAGTTGATCACGAAGTTGATAAACACCTCGCGCTCCGATGCCTCTTCCTTGAGCTTCTTCGGCGAGCGCTCGCACGAGATCACGCCTGGCGAAGTGGCTGTCGAATTCGGTCGCCTTGTGCAAGGCGATTTGCGCTGTGTCGGTCCGTTCGCGGGTAACATCCCGTGGCCGGTGAGATACCTGAAGCAGTTTCTTCAGTTCCTCAGTGCTCCAGCCCAGAGCGCGCCCAACCGTCTGCCATTTCGAAAACAATTGCTCGCGGTCAATTTGAACTTTCGTCGAGCGAGTTTCAAAAGCGACGGCTTCCGCGGCTTTGGCGCCTTCCCATCCGCGCGCCGCCATCACGGATTCAATCTCATGCCGCCGTTTCGAGAATTCGGCGGAAAGTTTGGGGTCAACGCCGTCGATTTCAAAACCGCGATCCGCCTTCACCGCGCGGAGTCCGAGAACCTGTTCCAACTGGGCCGCTAGCTCCGTTTTGAAAATGGCATCCGCCGCGTGTTGATGACGGAAGAGTTCCTTGGGATCAATCGTGCCCGTTGAGCTGTCGGGTCGGATCGCGACGTTCTAAAGGAGGGTATGGACATGCAACTGCGGGTCGAGCGCCCGGCTGGTGGAGTGAGGGAACGCCGCGAAGATGAGCTTCGCGCGCTCGCGAATGATTCCGTCTTCGCCGCGGCGGGTGACGACGCCGACCGATTCGAGATAACCTACACCCTCTTTCACGGCGGCATTCACCGCCTGTTCGATCTTCTGTCGAATGCCAAAGGTCGCCTGACTCCAGGCGGTGCTCACCGACTTCGGCACTGACCAGGTGAGATCCCACCCGGAGCGCCGTTTGGGTGAACTCGCGTTGTGGACCAGGGCGCGGTTGCCATCGGGACTGAGGCCGCGGAATAGATTTCGGAACACTTCGGGGTCGATGGTTCCGGACAGTTGGAAAGCCCGCGTCCCCTCTCCTAACCAAAATCCCGGAGGTTCCTTTCCTTCGAGGTAATAATCGTCTCTCGCGGCGAGGCGCAGGTAATACTCCCCTTGATCGTATCCTCGGATTGGCTTGGAGATCGACAGCACCTACGCCCCTTCTGAATGCCAAACGCAGTTTAATGCGTGGTGTGTGGACCGAATTACACAAGACCTCCGCTCGAAGATTCTTGGCACGGTTATCCTCGAACGATGCGTAGGTTGGGTTGGCCGGAAGCGTCGTTCAGTCCCAAGAGTTCGGCATCTTCATCAGCCCAGGGCCGAAGGTATTGGTCCGACTCGGAACGCGGCATGGAGTCGGCGATACTGCGATTGGGTGGGATCAAATGGGACTTCAACCACTCCCCCGGCAGATGATCGCGAAAGCCGCCCGTCACCGGAGTTAGGAAGTACGCATCAAGGCCAACTTCTGTAGTTGGTTCCGGGAGATCGAGGAACTCGGATTCCAACACCACGTCACGTTTGCTAATGCCACTGGAAACGCCTTCCCCGCTGCTCGCCGACGAATCGAGTCCGAAGTTCCGCGAAGAGCGGCTACGATTTTGGCTCCGCGATTTTTCCAGAACTTCGCGCGTTCCGAATAGTTGCGAAGCCCACTTGGCAGTGCCGGGGCTGTTGAGCCGGAGAATCACCTTGGAGTTACATTGCCCCAGAATCTCTTCGGCGATGTCATTGCCGTAAACGCTGTGGAGGCCGGCGACATCCTGCAGCCCCAACGAAACCGCGACGCCTTTGCTGCGGCCCTTCGTGAGCAACCGCGGTAATCCTTCAACGCGGCCGGCCTCGCGAACTTCATCAAGAAACAGCCAGGTCTGCCGCGGGTCCGCCGGAGTTACTTCCGTCTGCGCCAGAAGCAATTCGCTGAGGCGTTGCAAAATGAGCCGGTTCATGGTGTCCACGGCGGCGCGGTTGGCCTCGTCGTTGCCCAGAACCAAAATCGATTCATCCCGAGTCCATTCGCGGAGACTGACCAGCTTGGTCGCGCGATCCCACGCGGCGGCGATGATCTCGTAGGGAGCAACGACGGTGAGCAACGTGGAAAGAATGTTCTGAAACGTGCCCTCGTGCGCGCAGTATTGAGTGAGATGGCGGGTATCGTCGGAGCCATCGAGCAAGCGTTTGAGAAGCTGGGCGTCACGAAGAATCAGAAGAATTTGACGAAAGCTCCAACGGTTTGGCGCGCGCTGGATGCAACAGAGAATCGCGGCGTAAAGAAGGTGTCGCGCGGCGTTCGTGAAAAAGGGATTGGTGTCACGATCGGATCGTGGAATCAGGGTTGTGGCCACTTGAAGCGCCGAGGCGGGCCCGGTGATGTCCGCCGCCATGTTCCAGGCGGAGGCGCGAGAATCGAGCGGATGAACGAGATGGACCGGGCACCGCAGGCGCATGCCCGCCAAAATCGAAAGCACGTCTTGCTTGGCGTCATACACCAGCGCCCGCACTCCTTTGCCTCGACCGATCTGGGGCAGCACCGACTGCATGAGAAGGCGCTGCATCATCGTTTTACCGCTCCCCGTCGTGCCGATGAACGCAAAATGTCCCGTGGCGACACGGGCTGGAAGCTTGCACCGCCCGAGTTGCAAGAACCCTTCGGAAGACTGGGACGAAAGCGCTTCAAGAACTTGACGGGAATCACGAAGCGAGCGCCCGCGAATCGGAGTCGAGACAATGGGCATCCGATCCCGCCGAACACGGAATCGAGCAGCGCCCCAGCCCAGGGCAATGCCTACGAGTGCGATTGCACCAATGAAAAAGAACACGCTCCCCTGCCTTCAGAAAAGAGTCGGGAACTACTTCAACCAGCTTTAACGATCCGACTTTATCACGAAACCCCAGATCGTTGGCGGAAACGATGGGGCACCACCGCACACCCTTTCGCAGCTGCCCGGCCCTCAACGGACTGTTGCCGACGCAGTAATCGCTGTCGTGTGTTCCCAAAGGGCTTGAGCGTTTACACGAACGACGGGGTCACCCAAAATCGTCATCAACGAACACTTCGGGTCTGTTTCGATCCTATCGAATCGCTAACGCGCAATTGAGGAAATCATTCGTATGGAACATCTGACCAACGCAATGGAAAAGCTCTTGAAACCCACCGGCAAGCGGCTGGGACAGAGTTTCCTTGGCGACGTTCACAGGTACCTCAGCGCGGAGGACGCGAAGTTGCTGCCCAAACTTCTCAAGCTCAGTGAAACGGAAATGAATACTCTGTGTTGGGTGGCCAAGGCCGTCCCCCGACCGGACAAATGGGGAGATGCCGATCTTCGCCTGATTGAGTTCTTCATTCGCCGCTCGGCCTTGCTGAACGGCGTGGACAAGCGTGAGCACATCGGCCAGTGCAGTGATTGGCCGCTGGCTCATTGCCTTAGACGGCATTTGGAGGTCGAAAAGCCCAACGAGGATTTCTGCGGCGCGCTTCGAACAAAAGTCATGTCCTTGGGCATTCCGGAATCGCGATGGTTGCTGCTCGTGGCCCGGCATGTCGAACCGCGAGCCGTGAACGAGCGTCTTACTTCCGCCGGCCGTTATCTGGCATCGCAACCCGTGGACAAACTCATGAAAGTGCTGCCGGCGCTGCGTTACCACTGCACTGACACCGTCTTCATGCCGGCTTTTGCGGCGGAGTTTCCGGAGAATCTCGCGGGGCTGATGGACGAATTGATCGCCAAGAAACAGGTGGACGGACTCCCGCGAGGCGGCTGGCTTGCGGCGTTGAAATGTGATGCGGCCCGCTTCGAATCGCGGGTTGCTGCCGCTTTCGAGCTGATGCGTGACGAAGAGGAAAAGAGTTTACTGGCCAAGGGCCTCGAAAAGCATTTTCCCGGCAAGTATCGGAAGCAGACGGTCAAGGCCGCCAGCAGCATCGGCGCTGCCCTCGGCGGAGAAGAGCAGGCGGCGGCCGCGCGCTGGCTCATCGAACAACAAGGTGAGGAGGCAATCCCGGCCATCACGGACTACATCGCCAAGTGGAATCTCAAAAATCCGTACATTCAGGACTGGAAAATTGAAGTGCTCCGGGCCGCGGCGAAGCTACTCGGTCGCAAACTCAAGCCGGCGTTGGAAGCGGCGATGCAAAAGGATTTGCCCGAGCTGCGTCACGGCGCGCTTGAGTTGCGGATCGGGTTCAATGATCCGGCAGAGGACAGCGCTCTCGAAGAGCTGCTGCTCAAAGAACTTTCAGCCGATGCGCCGAAGCTGTTGCTACGATTCATCCCACTGTCTGCTTCCTGGAATGTGAAACGGATTGCGCCGCGTCTGTGGCCGTTGATGGAACACAATTCCAAGCCCGTCCGCGAGGCAGCCGCGCAAGCCTTGAGCAAGCTCGGCGACGAAGCCGTGCCCAAGGCCATCGAACTTCTGGCAGCTCGCAAGGCCGACACCCGCAAAGCTGCGGTCACGCTGCTCATGGCGGTCGCGAGTGAGGACGCGCAACGAACGTTGCGCGATCATTTGATTAGGGAATCAGCCCCAGACGTGCGCGACCTGATCCAGAAGGCGCTCGTCAAAGGAGTCGGAAAATTACAGCCTGCTGAAGCCAATTCACCAGCCGGGCACGTTCGCATTCAGAAGGCCAGTATGGTTGACCAAAAGCAAGTCGAGGCCGCCATCGCCAGTGCAGCGCCGAAAATTAAAGACGCGCCGGCGGCGTGGATCAAGGAGTCGGCGTTGCCAGCGATTTATTTCGTCGATGGCAAGACGTTGGAAAGAGACGCCGTGCGTTATCTGCTTTATCGGCAGTCGCGCGAGAAGGAAATCACCGCCGACACCGAAGCGGCTTTGCTCTACGCGGTCATAGATCGCAAACGGAGCGGAGAGTTCGCGCTGGCGGTGCTCACCGGCTATCTGGGCTCGGCACTCGATGCCAAGGACCGCTGGGCTCTGGCCCTTGCGGGAATACTCGGCGATGACCGCATCGTGCCAATTCTCACGAAACGAATCGCGGAGTGGGCGGAAGCGGCGCGCGGCAAGCTCGCGGAATACGCCGTGCAGGCGCTCGCCTTGCTCGCGTCGGACGCGTCGCTGCTGGCGGTTGACGCGATGTCGATCCGCTATCGCACGAAGTTCAAGAATATCGGCAAAGCGGCCAGCCAGGCCTTTGCGGCCGCGGCTGACGCGCGCGGGCTTTCGCCCGCGGAACTCGGCGATCGTGTTTTGCCGTGGCTTGGCTTTGAACCGGGCAAGGCGCGCCTGTTTGAGTTTGGCGGTAGCCGGGTTGAAGTCTCCGTCGGCTTGGATTTTAAACTCGCCTGGCGCGACCTCGTGAAAGGCAAAGTCATCAAATCCCTGCCCGCTGGCGCGCCTGATGATGTTAAAGCGGAGGTCAAAGAACTGTCAGCCAGCTTGAAGGAAGCAGCCAAGGCGCAGTTGCTCCGGATGGAGAATCTCATGGTGCAGCAGCACCGCTGGGCAGCGCCGCGCTGGGCGGAATTGTTTCTGAAACATCCACTGGTGTTTCCGTTCGCGGCGCGGTTGGTCTGGGGGGCGTTCGGAACGGACGGCAAGCTCGCTGCCACTTTTCGCGCGCTGGAAGATCGTTCACTAACAGATGCGAACGACGAATCTTTCACCCTGCCGGTGACGGGACAGGTCGGCATCGTGCATCCCCTGGAGTTGACGCCGGATCAACGACAGGCCTGGCTCAAACATTTGGCGGACTACAATGTTGTAACGCCATTCGCTCAACTCGAACGCCCAGTGGTCACGCTCAAACCCGGTCAGGAGGATATCAAGGGTGGCGATGATTTTGACCAGGTGGAACTCAATGCGATGACGTTCAAAGGTCGCGCCGAACGCTTGGGTTGGTCTCGCGGGTCGGTCGTGGACGCGGGAGGCATCAACTATTACTACAAACAATTCCCTGCCGCGGGTGTGGATGTCTTCATCGCGCTCGAAGGGATGTATGTGGGAATTGACATGTATTCCGACATCACGTTGGGCCAGGTCATGTTCGTGAAGCATCGCAGCGTTCAGATCGGCGGCTACACCTACGATGAACCGTCGGGCGATAAGGACGAACGCCTCGTTACGTTCGGCAGCGTGCCGGCCATTGCGTTCTCAGAAGCGATGGGAGACCTCGCGAAAATTTCCGGCAAGTCGGGCGCGCAACGATCGGAGGAAGCCGATGCTTGATTGGTTGAAGAAACTGGGCGGAGGAAAGCCGTTTGAGAACAAAGTGAGGCTAGACGAGAAAGCGCTGAAGCTTCTGGCGATGGACTTCGCGCCGTTGGACGATTTGTCTCCGGATATCGCGGGTCGAGTCATGCGATTCGCAGCGGACGGACAAGGTGACGAAGTGCTTTATGAGCTGATGGCCCTCACGCAAGCGGCCGAGAAGCTTTCGCTGTGCTGCACGCAGTCCTTCCGGACCACCGGATCGCGAACTCCTCGAACCGAATTCTTCGAAACAGTTCAGTGCCAGTCCCCCGAGTTCTTCCGTCGGCTTGGCGTGATCTACCAGGCCTGCGCGCGACGACAGCCTCGTCATCAGTTTCACGCTTTTGG
>DLVS01000620.1 GCA_003445095.1 Verrucomicrobiales bacterium | reverse complement strand
GGTTGGCGTTGCGCCCGGTGATCTGCAATTGGCCATTGATCATGCGAGTAGACACGATTCCGCCATCGCGAAGGATGGCCTGCGCGCCGAAATTACACAGGTATAAGTCCAAGTCGGCGTCGCCATCGACGTCGCTGAGAGCCATCGACGTATACCCAGACTTTCCCGAGATCCCCGCGCTGGCGCTGACGTCAGTGAAGCGGCCGCGGCCGTCGTTCAGCAGCACAACGTTCGGACCGCCAAATCCAGAAACGATCAGGTCCGCCGCCCCGTCACCGTTCAGGTCGCCAAACACCGCGCCGACCGAAGTTTGATTGGCGCACGCCACACCCGCCTGGGCGGTGACGTTAGTGAATCGGCCGCCGCCTAAGTTGCGATACAGTTGGTTCCCTTCTTGTTTGTGACAGAAATACAAGTCCACCAAGCCATCGCGATCGACGTCGGCCGCGGCCAAGCCTGAACCGTTCATCAGGTTTTGGAACATCACTACGCGCTGCGGGGACAATGCGTTGGTGAACTCAATTCCGAGAGCCGCGGCGTCCATCAAGGTGAATCCAGTTTTCCCCGCGGTGCTGACGGCGAGTGGAGCCACGCGATCGCCGGGTTCCTGTTTCCAGTCTAGGGCTGTGGCTCCAAGCGCAGCGCTGAAGAAAACGAGCAACCACGCCAATAAGACAGAGGTACGCATTGGGGGACGCGAGGAGCCAATGGAAGTCTGGCGCTCCGGTCAATCCCAAGAGCGCCCCGTTCAACATCCGGATTGTCGTTATAGCCGCAGAAGCCGTCGGGCAGCCAGGTAACGGAACCCGTTCCGCGCAGGCTTGCCAGACCGCGGCCGGCGGTCAGCCTTCGGTCGTGAGCCGTTCGTTTCGCCTGACCGCCTTCCTGTGGGTTGTCCTGGCTTGGGGCTTCGCGAATGCGGCGTCTGTTGAACGTCGGCTTTACGTCGCCGTCCCGGGCATTCGGAATTACCTGGAATATGGCGGACACGGAATCCTCGTCTTCGATTCCGACCACGATTATCGCTTCGTTCGCCGAATTCCTGGCGCTGGCCTCAACGCTGACGGCAAACCGATGAATGTGAAAGGCATCGTCGCTAATGCCGCGACGCAGCGCCTCTTCGTCACCACGCTGGAGAAGTTGGCCTGCTACGATCTCACGACCGACAAGTTGCTGTGGGAACGCCGCTACGAAGGCGGCTGCGATCGCCTCGCGATGACTCCCGATGGCCACACTTTGTTCGTGCCCTCCTTAGAACAGTCGTTTTGGAATGTCGTCGACGCCGCCAACGGTGACGTCCTGAAACGTCTCGACGGATATAAGTCGGCCCATAACACCATCGTGAGCGTCGACGGTTCCCGCGCTTATTTGGCCGACCGTCATGCCGCGCGATTGGCGGTGGTCGATGTGGCGAGGCGGACAGAAATCGGGAAAGTAGGGCCGTTCCTCAATTTCATTCGACCGTTCACCGTGAACGGGGCGCGGACTCGGGTTTACGTTTGTGTCGATGAGTTGCTCGGCTTCGAAGTCGGCGATCTCAGCACCGGACGCAAGCTTCAGATGGTCCGCGTGCAAGGTTTCGAAAAAGGCCCAGTGAAACGTCACTCCTGCCCGAGCCACGGCGTTGGCCTTACGCCCGACGAACGTGAAGTTTGGGTAACGGACGGTGCGAACGAGCGCCTGCACATCTTCGACAACACCGTTGAGCCGCTGCGTCAGGTCGCGAGTGTCAAGGTTCGCGACCAACCCGGTTGGATCGCTTTCAGTCTCGACGGTCGTCACGCTTGGCCTTCGACCGGCGACGTGGTGGACGTGGCAACACGCAGAATTGTGACTACCCTGACCGACGAAACCGGTGCAGCGGTGCAGAGCGAAAAGATGGTCGAAGTTCAATTCCGCGATGGAAAGGTAGTCGAGGTGGGCGACCAGTTCGGCCTAGGGCGCGTGCGATAACACGGAGGAGTCGGCTTGAGGAGGCTCCATGTCGATCCTCCGACCCGTAGTCGCGCGTTGGCGCAAAGGAAGTCAGCGTCTCGTGACCTCGCCTCCTACAGTCTTTTGGGGAGGACACATGCCTTGTCGCACTCGATCAACGCTACTAGTTTGAGGCCATGGGTCGCGTTGACACGAAAATCAGACTGCAAAACTGGACCGACATCGAATTGGTCGCTCTAGGCAAATCCAAACGGAAGCCACGGCTGGTCGAAGTGGAGGCGCTGGCGGACACGGGTGCCGTGAAGCTTTACCTGAGGAAATCAGTGATTACCCAGTTGGGACTTCGCCCTATTGGCGAGGTGACCTCCCGAACAATGGCCGATAGGACGGTCAAGCGCCGAGTCTTCTCCCCGGTGGACTGCGAGATCCTCGGCCGTTCGTGTCAGCTGAGTGTCATGGAAATCCCGGACACTCTGCCCAACATCGTCGGCCAGATTCCACTCGAGGATCTCGATCTCGTCGTAGATTGCCGGCGCCACAAGCTCATCCCGAATCCTGCGCACAAAGAGGGAGTAATGTATGATGAGTTTTAGCTGACCTTTTTTCTGCAGCTCAAGAGTCTGGTTTGCCCTTCCGTCGTTGCGGATAATGAGTCCCGAACGCTGATATTGAACCGCTAATAGACTCTGATTTTCGCAGATGGCAGACGTTTACCGTAAGGCGGGTGGGAAGTGATTCCATCGCTTGTTTCCGAGCGTTTCCGATTAGCGTTCAATAACCAAATTTACCGGTTGGCTCACAGAATCCGGGTGCCTAGACCACCGTATGGGGCTAGTCTGAACGCCACAGTCTCCCGTTCCGAATCCACTCCGCGACGAGCTCGCGAAAGGCGATGGCGGGTGGCTCTTGGTGTTCTCCGGGCCATACCATGACCAGGGGAATCGTCTGCGGCGGCGTCAACTGAACTGCTCGCCAACGATCCGATTTTTCCGTTTCTGCTAAACATTCGGGAATGACTCCGATGCCCGCGCCGCTTTCGACATAGCGGAGAATGGTGGAGATAAGACTCGGCGTATGCCCGAGCTTCGGGACAAACCCAGCCTTCCGGCAGGCCGCCAAAATCTCGTCATGTAGTCCGGCCCCTTCTCGCCGGGCCAGGATGATCAACGATTGCGTGGCGAGGCTGCTCCAGGGGACCGACTTTTTGCTGACCCAAGGATGACGAGGGGGAATCGCCGCACAAAGCCGCTCGTCGCGCAGCCGCAGCATCTCCATCCGCAGCGCCACATGAGCCAAAACCGGGCGCGTGAGTCCAATATCCAGGCGTCCTTTCGCAACCATCTCCCAAACGCGTTCCGGAGTGCGCTCTTCCAAATGCACGGTAACATCGGGGCTGCGCCGCCCATATTCCTCGAGCAACCGACCGAGAAACTGTTGCGTCGCCGGGCCAATGTAACCCAAACGCAGCTCGCCGATTTGGCCCGTTGCCGCCCGTCGTACGCGGCTAATTGTTTGATCCAACCGCTCGAACATGAGCGACGTTTCCTCGAGAAGCGCCTTGCCTGCGGCTGTGAGCCTCACCACTCGCCGCGTTCGGGCCAACAACTGCACGCCGAA
>DLVS01000749.1 GCA_003445095.1 Verrucomicrobiales bacterium | reverse complement strand
GCAGCAGCGGCAGGTCGGGATCGCCCTTGAAGGCTGATACATTCCGGCGTTCCGACAAGAATCCAAACCGGGCGACGAACTGGTCGTAAGCGCGGTTCAACTCGACCCGGGCTTGGTCCATTTCCTCCGAGGATTTTTCCTCCCATTGAGTTTGCAGACACCGCCGGATGGCGTCGCGGACCCGAATCAAACCGTGCAACCGTTTGGTGGTCTCCAGCGGCAAAGGCCCCAGCTCTTCGAGAGAGTCGCCTTCGCGACGCACCAGTCGCCCGTTGAGCGTGGCAAACGCATTCGGCTTAACCTCGGTCACGAGCGATGGCTCAGGGATTGAGTGTGCTTGCGCGAGCGGCTTCTCCGCGGGCGAGAAAACACCGGCAGGGAAAAGGGGGATTACCCTCAACAACTCCTCGCTCAGGTCCGTTCCCCGATCCACCAAGGTGGGTTCGCTCCGTCGATACATCCGGCCGGAGAGTTGCATCTCGCCGAGCATGAACTCCGGATGCGCGGCAAACCATTCGTTGACCGCGATCTTCTCGCCCAAGGAATTGGTGATCTGACTCAAATCCCGCCACCGATGTCCGCCGCGCGGCTCGTCTGGAAGTCGCTTTCTGAGGACAACGATATCGGTGGTTACTTGTGTGTGAGCGTTTCGTTCGAAGGTGGTGTTGGGCAGGCGAATGGCGGCCAGGAAGTCGGCCTGCTGCGCCAAGTACTCCCGCAAGGTCACATCCGCTTTGTCCAGCGTGCCGCGGGAAGTGACAAACAGGAGCAATCCGCCTGGCCGTAGATGCTTCAGCGCTGCGGCGAAGAAGTAATCGTGAATGACGAAATTCCAGGACTTGAATCGGGGATCAAAGGGACGGTAATCCCCGAACGGAACGTTCGAAATCGCGAGATCGAAATACCCCTCGGCCAGCTTCGACTCTTCGAACGGTTGATGGCGGATGTCTGATTCCGGGTACAGCAGCTTGGCGATTCGCGCCGTCACCGAATCGATTTCAATTCCGGTGAATCGGCATTCCCATTGCTCGGGCACGAGGCCGAGGAAATGCCCAATGCCGCACGCCGGTTCGAGCACCCGACCGCCGGTGAACCCCAGATGCCGCGCCAACTGGTACATGGCTCGAATGACGGTCGGCGAGGTATAGTGCGCATTAAGCGTGGTGGCTCGGGCAGAGCGCATCTCTTCGTCCGACAGCAACTCCGCGAGCGCCGCGCGTTCCGTATCCCATCTCGCATCATCCTGGTGAAACACTCCCGGCAACCCGCCCCATCCGACGTAGCGCACGAGAAGCTTCTGTTCTTCCTGAGTCGCCGGACGCCCTTCAGCCTCGATTCGTTTGAGCGCACCGAGCGCCTCCAGGTTGGCGCGACACTTGGCCTTGAGCGATCCCTCGCCCAGGCAGTCCGAGTCCGTGATGCGATAGTTTTGGGGCTTGGGTTCCGATTTCCGAGCGAACTCGACCACCGGAGCCACCAAAGAGCTCAAACGCGGCGGAAGGGCAGAGTGTCTCGGCGAGAACTCCGTCGGCGGCCGATCCGGCAACGCGAGCGCAAAAAAATCCAGTTGTAACGGATCACTCAGCGCAACCCGTGCCCGCGCCCCCATCAAATCACCCCTAAAATGACAAAGAACTCGCCGACCCCGTCTCCGGATCGACTTCCCACCACTACACGTTTACCCTACCGTGTTCCGGCGCACAATGCGCCATCTGCGGGCTGGGCGATCGGAAGTGTCCATCGCTCCGTTCGGCACCGTGAACGCTTGGAAAACATTCCTTAGGCCTTGGAAGCCATGGCGTCGCGTACATCCACTGCACACCTTCGAGTGCGGTAATCACTTCGCCGAGGCCAGTCTTGCGAAGATCGTTGGCTAGGTGCCGAACAGTCGTGTCCACGTGGCTTCCTGCTCCATGTTGATGACCGACTAAAAGGCGTTAGCCGGGCGGAAACGCTCCATTGCGCGCGTGACGGAACGCTGACTCCGACCGCCACGAGCGCCAGTGCGATGAACTTTATGGTCGGCTTTCAATGTGTCATTCTTTTGTGATGACCTACCAGAATTGAGCTGACGGTTTGCAGTACTGAATTAGAATCCGGCCTGAGTCTGACTTGCCCAACAAAATCACGTCATGGCACGGTCGATGAAAAGATTCTGTGTAACCGCCCGCCATCGAATTCTTTTGAACGTACCGTGAACATGCCAAACACACCTCCTTCTTTCCCCACTTTCCGCACAGTTATTTGTCCCGGGTATCTGCTTAGTCTGATCCTTGCTTGCGTGAATTTCTCACCAAGTACGGCAGCGGTAGTCTCCAACGTTACAGTGAGCGGTTACAGCAGCCAACTCGTCTGGCCTGACCCCAATGGGTTCGGAGGATATGATCGCAAGGCAGAATACCTTGTCACTGAAACCGGTTTGAACAATGAGCTGTTTTTTGGAGGGGAAGGCACTCTTTGGGAATCGACGGGCAACGGCTACGTCAACATTCACACGGGAAAACCTTACGGTAGCGACACAGAACCGTGGGTGAGCTTTAACCTCGGGGGAGCGTACACCATTTCGTCGATCGACATTTGGAACCTGGGCGAACCTCATAGCTGCACAACGAACCTGCAAATATTCGCCAACGGAGTCCTCCTGATGGAAACCAATCTTCCGAAAGAACTCACCATTGTGACACCAAGACGGCGAATCGTATTGCCCAACCCTACGCTCGCGAGTTCGTTTAAGTTCCAGATTTTGGCCAACGGCGCTGGCACGACCTTTCCAACGATGAGCACGGGATTGGTCACCCTGGTTGGGCTCGGCAAGGTGCGGTTTAACACTACTCCCCCTGACCTCACCGTTTCTAGGCTTCGGTGGGAAAGCACCGGAATTGGACCGCATTTCACTCTCAAAGGGTTGCGCGATGTTTCAAGTCAAGAGATCGTCACAGGGTTTTGGTGGGCCGGGGGACCGGAGACGAACAAGTTGACTCCAGCACCGTTCGTGAAAATAACCAACGACGTTCCGTCTGGAGTGGACCAAAAGGAGTTCCTATATCCCGGTGACCGTTGGGAACTGCTTCGTGCACCGCCAGGGGCGACGCATATCATCGCGGCGGTGAATCCTGATCGCTCGATCATTGAATTGGTTTACGAAAACAACGCCGCAGTTCTTCGACTTCCTTATGAGTTGACGGGATTGGAGGTGATCCAAGTAGTGCAGGATCTCAGGAATTCGATCCCGTTAATCAATGGCAAGCCTACTTACGTGCGGGCCCACATACGCTCTACCGATGGCTCGTTCAGAAACGCTGAAAGGGTGGGTTTGAATGTGGTTTCTTTGGGTAACATCAAGACATTTCCGCCTCTGGCGGTCCCCATTAAAGCAAAACCAAATCCAGATCGTGGAGCATGGAACGATAGTCTGAATTTTGCTGTTGCAAACTCTACCTTCTCCGCACCAGTCACATTTTCTCTCGACATCAAAGGGTGCAGTTTTGCGGAACCAGCAAATCCGGGGGGAGTCTCAAGCAACGGTGTCGTGACTGTGAACTTCATAAATGTGCCAGCAATGGACATCGAGTTCGTCGGAATCATGTGGACCAATGCCGGCGGCCTATTGGAAAGCGATCCAAATTCAAGTTACCATGCCAGTCAGGTCGCATCGTTGTTCCCAGTACCAAAGGTTTATCCCAGAGAACGGAATTTCTATATAAATGTATTCGCACGGCCTGGACACGAATGGGTGAATATCACGGAACAACTTGAATACACTAGACTACTCGCGAAACATGACGCGTTGATTACTCACGGCATTATCTACAACCCAACGGAGGTCCCGCTTTACATTTCAACGTTCACAAATGAGCAGAATCAAGTGTTTGGAACTCTCGGTAAAGGGTTTGCATTCGGATTCGATGCTAATCTACGGCCTCTATGCGGTCCGGCTTGGGCATTTCGGACCTCTGCCAGCCAGTATATTCAGAGGCATGACGAAAACGAACTCGTTAAAGGAATTCAAAACAACGCCTGGCCGGCCGCGCACGAGATAGCCCACCTCCTTGGCCGTCCACACACGGTCAACGCGTCCTTGGGACCGGCCGCGAATGGTATGCTCCAGGGGACATGCGGGGAGTACGGAAGCCCTTGTGAGACGAGTTTCCCCTATTTCTATCCTGCTTCAAATGGCACAGCATCATTCCCAATTCTGGGGCCTCTGGGGAACGACTCAAATGAGCACATTTACGGCATTCGTGAAGTAGCTAATGGTTACTGTGAAGTATTTCCAACGAATTCGACCGACTTGATGAGTTACTGCGGGTCGCCACAATGGATTTCCAGTTACACCTACACAAACCTAATCAAGGCAATCACGAATCGATTTGCCCCGGCGCAAACGAAAGCACGCGATCAATCAGACCATAACTATTTCGTTATTCCAGGCATTGCCAATCGCCGCTTGAGGACGGTTGAGTTTGGCATTTGCAGATGGCTAAACGCATCGCAAGCCGTGCCCACCGCAACGGTGGGAGATTTCCAGTTGGTGGTGTCCGATGCGTGGAATCAACCGCTTTACGAGACCTGGTTCAGCCCGTTGGTTCCGCCGGAAGCTGAACCAAGTGACGAAGGTTTGTTTCACGTCTTCGTACCGGATTTGCCAGGAATGCATAGGATTTCCGCGTTCCACAATGGCTTGCTGGTGGCAACAATCGTGGCCAGTTCAAGGAAACCCGTTGTTACATTGCTGAGTCCGACCGAAGGCGAAGAATTTGGAACTGACTACGAAGCGGTCGCTTGGGCCAGCTCAGACGCTGACGCAGACTTGCTGACCCACGATGTCTTCTACAGCGCAGACGGCGGCATTAACTGGGAGGCCGTCGCCTTGGGCGTCACAAACAATTTGATACCGGTCAGATTCTCACGAGGTTCAACCAACGCGCTTGTCAAAGTGACAGCTAATGATGGCTTTCATAGTTCATCGGAGATTTCAGAGAGATTCTCAGTTCGCAACCGTCTACCTCAACTGACTCCGCTGTGGTCCGGTGAGGGCTTGCTGTTTCATGGCGATGTGACGGTAATGCTTCAGTGCAACGCTTGGGACGCTGAGGACGGCAGGCTGGATGGAGCGAGCATCACTTGGCAATCCAGCTTGAATGGTCTGCTCGGTATCGGGGATTCAATTCTCCCTCCTGTTGAATCCTTGAGCGAGGGGGACCATATCATCACCGTTATTGCCACTGATTCCGCAGGTGTATCCACCAACGCTTCTACCGCCATTCGAGTCATTCACGCAAATCCACCTACCTTGAAGATTGGAAGTGATGGGGAATTGGGGCTAGAACTCGCCCTGCATGGAAATCGCCAAGCCACTCACGTCATAGAATGGTCTGAGGACATGGCAGAGTGGAATGCATTAGTGACAAACAACTGGACAACGGGTTGGGCCGACCTCAGCAGCTACATGGACACGAACGCACCCCATCGTTTTTATCGGGCCAGGCTCATTTCGTCGTTCCCCGGCACATCGATTGAACCGCACATCACGGCGCAACCTGGAGACCACCCTGCCGCGCCGGGAGAGTCGGCAACCCTTTCCGTGGGGGCGATCGGAGCGGGGCCGCTGGTGTTTCAATGGCGGAAGGGGGGCGCTCCCCTGAATGACGGTCTTGGCATTTCCGGCGTTACTACGCCGACGCTGTCGCTGGCTAACGTGCAGGTTTCTAGCATGGGCGAATATGACGTGATCATTACCAATGGATTCGGTTCCGCAACGAGCCGGACTGCGAGGCTGACCGTAGGCCTCGCTCCGGCATTTGCTATTCATCCGTCAAGCCGGACAAATCTCGCGGGGTCCTCAGCGAGATTCGCGGTCGAAGTTACGGGCGACCCTCCGCTCAGCTTTCAATGGTGGAAGGACGGTATGCCCCTGGTAGACGGTGGCAGCATTTCCGGTGCGACTTTGCCAACGCTGTCACTTCGAAGCATCCAGCACACCAACGCGGGTCTAGATCGGAAGAGC
>DLVS01000175.1 GCA_003445095.1 Verrucomicrobiales bacterium | reverse complement strand
GCCAGCAGTTGCGCTGGACTGGGGGACTGGATCGGGTTGCCTGGCCCTGGCATTGGCAAAATCAGTGCCACACCTTCAAGTGGTCGCGGTGGACGCATCGGCCGATGCACTACGTGTGGCGCGAGCAAATGCCATCGCGCACCGGTTGGCGGACCGAATCCGGTTCCACCAAAGCCACGGGTTCGCCGCCTTAGAAGGCCTCCAGACGGGTCCGGATCACCCGCTGCGATTCGCCGCCATTGTGACGAATCCGCCGTATATCCCCACCGCCGACATTGCCGGACTCTCGCCGGAAGTTCGCGACCACGACCCTCGAATGGCCTTGGATGGCGGGTCTGACGGCCTCGATTGTTTTCGCGAGTTGGCCAAGGTGGCCAAGTTTTGGCTGAACCCCACCGGAAAAATGTTTCTCGAATTTGGAGACGGACAGGCAGCGGCACTGCGAGAGTTATTCGCCTCCGCTGGCTGGAGTGACATCGCCGTGGAGAAAGACTTGTCCGACCGAGACCGGGTTCTCATCGTCGCCTGACCGTGTTTCGCCTAGTTCAACCCGCTTCCGAGGAAGGATAGGGCGCGGCGCGGCTGCCAATCCATGGATAGTTTTCTCATTGAAGGCGGAGTCCCGTTGCGGGGCGACGTGATTATCGGCGGATCCAAAAACGCGGTCCTCCCCATCCTTGCCGCCGCCCTGCTGACGAAAGATCCATGCACCATTCGCCGAGTTCCCGATCTCAGCGACGTGCGGTTCATGCTGGAAATCCTAAAGTCGCTCGGCGCCGAGACTCGCTTCGAGGATGGCACAGTCACGATTCGCGCGGCCAAAGTGAAAGGCTTCGGCGATTATGAACTGATCCGAAAAATGCGCGGAAGCATCTGCATTCTCGGTCCGTTATTGGCTCGCTTTGGTCAGGCTCGAGTTTCGCTGCCGGGTGGCTGCGTCATTGGGACACGTCCCATCGACCTTCACTTAAAGGGACTGGCGGCGCTCAAGACAAAAATCAAGATCGAGAATGGATACATCGATGCGCGGGTTCGGCGTCTAACCGGCAGCACCGTGTTTCTAGGCGGTCGAGCCGGGCCCACCGTGTTAGGCACCGCCAATGTCATGATGGCGGCGAGCCTGGCCAAGGGCATCACTGTGATTGAAAGCGCTGCGTGCGAGCCCGAAGTGAGCGATCTGGCTCAGTGTTTGGTTTCCATGGGCGCACGAATTCACGGAATTGGAAGTCCTACCTTGACGATAACGGGCGTGGAAGAGTTGCACGGCACGGACTACGAAGTGATTCCCGATCGGATCGAAGCGTGCACGTTCATCTGTGCCGCCGCCGCAACCCGAGGAGACGTCATCATTCACGGATCAAGGCCGGAACATTTCGCCGCCGTCCTCGACAAACTGATCGAGGCGGGTGTTCGGATCGAACGGAAAGCAGGCACTTTGCGGGTAACGCGTCCGGGGCGGCTCAAACCCACGGACATCACCACGATGCCTTACGCGGGGTTCCCGACTGACGTGCAGGCCCAGTTCATGGCCCTGATCAGTCTGGCCCCGGGGACGAGTGTGATTACCGAGCGCATCTTTGAATCGCGTTTCATGCACGTGGCGGAATTGATGCGCATGGGGGCCGACGTGGCGATCGAGGGGCCCAATGCCATCGTCAAGGGCGGGCGCGGATTGAGCGCAGCTCCAGTGATGGCGAGTGATCTGCGGGCCAGTGCGGCGTTGGTGATCGGCGGGCTCGCAGCTCGGGGAAAGACTCAGGTCCACCGCATTTACCATCTCGATCGCGGCTACGAGCGGATGGAGGAAAAACTACGAGGACTCGGCGCGCGGATTAGCCGGGTTGCTGGCGAATAGTTGGATGCCTCAGTCAAATTTTCGGATTGAGGGACTCTTCTTGGAGGAGCTCAAAGTCTTTTCCGAGCCGCTGACTAATGCGGCGCGCGCGTTGTTCCCTCCGCGTCTACGGTTCACGGAGAGGCCCGATTTCCCAAAGTTGGACACGCGTTGGACCACGAACCGGGTAGGGCTACCGCGCGGTGGCGGCCCCGCGCTAAAGGCACTGCCTTTCGCAACGACGTGCTGGAAGAATTCGACGCCTCAGTTCGAACGGCCGGCCCGGAGCTGCGCCCGGGCCAGGGACGGCGCAGCGCGCCATCTTTACCGTTTGATTGGTTCAAGGATCGATTAACCCGAGCGTTGGACGAGCCTTCTTGTGCCGCAGTCGCCCAATCGCTAAACGTTCGCGCATGAAACCCGCTGCGCTCCGAATAGGTCGCGCCTTTGCGCTTGGCGCTGTCGTCTTGGTCTCGGCTTTCGCCGTCCGGGCGGCGACCAACCAATACGTCGTCCTGATCACGATCGACGGGGCGGCGGCGTACTATCTTTCGGATACGAATGCACCGCTTCCCACGTTACGGCAGCTCGCTCGGGAAGGTGCTATCGCTGAAGGCATGCGAGTCTCCAACCCTGCCATCACTTGGCCGAACCACACGACACTCGTGACCGGCGTTTCTCCGAATAAGCATTCGGTGCTCTTCAACGGTGTGCTCATGCGGCCTGGACCAGGACGCCCGGTAGTGGTTGAGGGCGCGAAAGACAAGGCCGATCTCGTGGCCGTCCCGACGCTCTATGATCGTTTGCACGACGCCGGTTATCGCACCGCGGACATCAACTGGCCATGCACCCGGGGTGCGAGGACACTGGATGATTCCTTTCCCGACGTGCCGGACCAGATCAGTCACATGACTCCACGATTGCGGGCCGAACTCATCGCGAAACAACTGCTCAATGGACCGGAAGATGCGTGGCTTAGAGCCCGAAGCGCAGCCCAGCGGGACCAAATCTGGACCGCCGCCGCGGTACAGGTCATCCGCGATCGCCGTCCGAACCTGCTGCTCTTTCACATGCTAATTTGTGATTCGATCCAGCACCGATACGGCCCGCAGTCGCCGGCCGCCTACACGGCGTTGGCACAGGCCGATTCTCAACTTGCCGAAGTGTTGCGCGCCATCGACGTCGCCGGCATCCGTGATCGGACGACTCTTTTCGTGACCGCCGACCACGGATTCGACACCGCCCTGAAGATCATCAATCCCAACGTGGTATTCCGAAAGGCCGGCTTGCTCGAGGTGGGGACCGCGCCGGGACTGCTGCAAGCCCGGGCACAGATCGTGTCGGAAGGCGGCATTGCGTTCGTGTATTTTACCGACCCAGCCTCACTGGCTTCTGATCGCGCGAAGGTTCCGGAGCTGATGCGTAATCACGAAGGCATAGCCGACATTCTTACGCCGGACCAGTTCCCCGCGCTGCATCTACCTGATCCGGCCAAGAATCGTCAGATGGCCAACCTCATCCTCGTCGCGCAGCCGGGCTATGCCTTCAACAATGAAGCGAGATCGGACGAATCCGTCACGGAAGTTACGCTAACGGCGGGCAACCAAGGGCACCACGGCTTCCTTTCCAGCAACCCTCGAATGAATGCGTTATTCGTGGCGTGGGGCCGCGGCATCAAGGCTGGCACGAAGCTGGGCCTTATCGACAATATCGACGTAGCCCCAACCATCGCACACCTGTTGGGGGTTGCGCTTCCCGGTGCGGATGGACATGTACTGCGGGAACTGTTGGAGGTCGGGCACTAATGCGCAGCTACCCAAAGGAGTGGCGAATTACAGCCTGAACTTAGGGACCAATTCCTCAGCGTGGGTGCGTCTGACCGGTTGGCGGGCGAGCGCCAATCCACTCGAATTCCGAAATTCGATTGGGGGAGCGCACGCAGGCCGACGCCAATTTCGGAATTCGGGATAAACTGTTTTGGCTCTTGTCGATTTGCGGGCGGGGCACCTGCAGGACTCCGACAACCGAAGGCGGCTGTCTCACTCCTCAAGAGAGCAGTGACCTGGATGCGCCCACTGCCTTTCAATTTCCCGTTTCCGCGCGCGCTTGGGTTCCGATACGATCACCGGGTGCGTCGGGTCGCCGCCGAAGTGGCTGGATCGAGGTCGTTGGTTCGCTGCGAGTACTGCGGCGGGCCACTCCCTCACGGTGCCGAGGGTGAGCGGCCGATGGAGCCTCCCGCCCGATTCTGCTGTTACGGATGCCGCGTCCTCGGTGAAGCGCGGCCGCGTTCTTTGGATTCATTGGGTGATGCCCCCACCTCCACCACTCCATGGTTCAAGATCGGCGTGGGCGTAGCGCTGGCGAGTCAGGCGATGTTGCTGGGGTTCGCGGTTAACTTGACCCCACCCGACGGCGCCCTGAGGTGGGTCTTGCACGGCGCGTTGGCCGCGTCCGCCCTGACCGTGCTGGCCGTATTGGGCTGGCCCTTGCTGAAAGCTTCCTGGGATTGCGTGGGACGCCGACGCATCACCGTCGAACTCTTGTTCTTGGCGGGAATTGTCGGGGCGTTTGGCGCATCAGTGTTTAGCAGCATCACGGGAGTCGGCGCGGTGTACTACGAGGTAGTTGCCGTGTTGTTGGTAGTGTACACGGTGGGCAAAACGCTGACGGCGCGAGCTCGTGAGCGGGCCGGACTCGAAACCACCCGTTTGCGCGATACCTTCGACACCAGTCGTCGCATCAAGTCGGACGGCACCGAAGAGATTTGCCCGTCGCGAGCCATTGAAATCGGAGACGATGTACGCGTCTTGCCTGGCGAACCCGTGCCAGTCGATGGCCGCATTCAGTCGGGTGCCTCGTTTGTCCGTGAAACGCCGTTGACCGGTGAACCGAATTCGGTGGTTCGCCGCGCCGGGGACTGCGTCCTGGCGGGAAGCTGGGTCGAAGACGGGGAACTCCGTTTGCTCGCCACTGCTTCGGGGCGCAATCGCCGCCTGGACGAACTCCTCCATTGGGTGGAACGGGCCCGCTCGGAAACCAACCCGAGCTTCGGCTCGAGGGAAGCCCGGTTTGTCGATCACGTGACGGCTTGGTTTCTCCCCCTCGTTGTTGCCGGAGCGCTCACGACGTTGGCGGTCTGGGGGAGTCAGGGCCAATGGGCGGCGGGGTTGTTCAACGCTCTGGCGGTATTGCTGGTGGCATGTCCGTGTGCCCTGGGCCTGGCGGCGCCGTTGGCCTGGTGGAATGCACTGGCAACCCTCGCGGCTCGAGGCGTGGTGTGTCGTTCGACTGACGTCTTGGACCGCCTCGCGCAAATCCGACGGGTCGTCTTCGACAAAACCGGCACCCTAAGCGAATCGCAGCAATCACTCGTCGATTTCGCGGCCGCGGGAGGACCCAGCGCGCGAGCCGAGGTATTAGGGATCTTGGGGGCCGTGCAGTCGCAGAGCTCACATCCGGTCGCTCGCGCCTTCGCCGCGGCCGGCATTGTCCCCGATCCTCAGGTGGTCGTGCGTTCGATCAAGCCTGTTCCGGCTCGGGGCCTGGAAGCTTGGGTTGAACGCGCCGGCCGCGAGTTTCGCCTGCAGATAGGCACTCGAGACTGGGTGCTCGCCGGTTGTCCAGGGGCTACGTCGGTCGAGCCTGAATTGTTGGCGGACCTTCGGGTGAATTCGGAGGACCCACATATCTACGTGGCGATCGAAGGCCGACTCGTCGGTCTCGCGTTGGTGCGAGAACGCTTGCGCAATCACGTCAGCGAAGCATGGAAGCAACTCCAGGAACTTGGCTGCACTGTGAGCGTCTTGACGGGCGATACCGAAGCGCGGACGGCGCAGTTGCTTGGCGTGCCGCCGGGTGAATCACGTCAGCCGGCGGCGATTCCGGCGGTGGAAGGATCTTTGGGTCCCATTCAAAAGGCCGATCGCGTCATGGCGTTGGTCGCCGGTGGCCAGTCGGTTGCCTTCGTGGGTGACGGCATCAACGACGCGCCGGCTCTGCGCGCGGCCACCGTCGGATTTGCCTTGGATTCCGGAGCCGCGTTAGCGACCGCCAGTGCCGATGTGGTGTTGTGCGGCGGCGATTTGCGCGAAGTTCCGCGAACACTTGCGTTGGCGCGACACGTTCGAACCGGCGTCCGTTCTAATCTCTTGTTTGCCCTCGCGTACAACGTGCTGGGAATTGTGCTGGCCGCGACCGGAAAGATCGGTCCGATTTCAGCCGCGTTGTTGATGGTGGGAAGCAGCACGATAGTTTCGTGGCGCGCGGTGCGTATTGGAGCCGGTGGGTGCGCTTCCGTTCGAGGCGTTAACGATTCGTCGGTTGGTATTGCGCAATGGTTGGGCGCGGCGGCCATCCTCCTCCAAATCCCGTTCCTCGGATATTTGGGTCATCTCGGTTTCGTTTCCTTCATGGTGGTCGCGACGGTGGGAGTGGGACTGGCAGCGCTGACCCTGGTATCGCGGCGGTTGGTGAACCCCAGACGATCGACGTGGGCACCCGCGTTGGCCATGACTTTGGCGATGTTGGGCCCAGGAAATCTAGGAATGCTTCTAGGTTGGTGGGTGGAAGCGGGGTTTGGTCCCGTGATGCGGAACGGAGTCTGTCTCTGCTGCCAATCGCACCACTATTTCGCACTGACCGGCAAGATTCCCTGGATGTATTTGGGTATGCTCGCCGGCGGACTGCCGCTCATGATTGTCGGTTGGAAACAACTTCCAAGGCGGCTTGGCCTTCTGCCCCTGGCGCTCTTGGCCGCGGTGGGAATGGTGTTCGGAATGGCTTGGGGTGGTGATGGGATGTTGGGCCTTTTGGGGCCGTTGCATCCGCACCAATTCCTCGGCGCGTTCGGGGGAATGACCGTGGGAATGCTGGCCGGCATGATCTTCACATGCGGCGCCGGTGAGGCGCTCGCGGCAGGTTGGATTCATCGGCGAACGCGAGCGCGACCATGAACGTGTCTGTCGTCGTTCCGGCGTTCAACGAGGAGAAGCTTTTGCCGGTGACTTTGCCGGCGATCCAGCACGCTCGATCGGCGTTTGCCGCTCGCGGATGGGACTCCGAATTAATCCTTTTCCCCCCCACTTCTCCCTCCCCCCCCCCCCCCCTCCCGCCCGCCCCCGCCCCCCCCCTCCTTTTCTCCCCCCTCCATCCCCTTCGATCCCCACACCCCCCCC
>DLVS01000537.1 GCA_003445095.1 Verrucomicrobiales bacterium | reverse complement strand
CGCTTTCTGTGGTTTGGCTGTGCTCTTAAATACACCGCTCAGCAGGTAACATTTTCCCATGAGGCAACGCGTCCATTGGCGTTTCGTCCATTTGAGCCATCAACAAAGACAGGATTGTGCCCGGCGTTGGGGGGCGGAACAACGTAACCCTGGTGTCGTTCAACGCGGGACGCGGCCGTGATCGCAATCGGATTTCCGGTTTGAGCTTTGGTCTTTCTGCTTTGATCGTCGCTGGATGATTTCACTCTTCGTGGCTACCGGAAGCGCCCACAAACTCAGGGAGATCCGCTCCGGATTGGGTCCGGGAGTGACCCTCTATTCCATTCGAGATGTGGTCGAACCGATCACGCCAGTCGAGGATGCAGCAACCTTCACCGAGAATGCCGCCATTAAGTCCGTCGCTTGGGCGAGGTATCTCGCGGAACGCCCGGCCAAATTTACGGCCGATTTCGTGCTCGCCGATGATTCAGGTCTTGAGGTGGACGCGCTCGGCGGGCAGCCCGGAGTGCATTCGGCTCGGTTCGCGGCGCTGGACGATGGACGAGTCGGCAACTCTCCCGATGCTGAGAACAATACGAAGCTGATTCGCCTGCTGGCTGAGGTTCCGCTTGAGCGGCGCCAAGCCCGGTTTCGCTGTGTCCTCGCTCTTACCCCGGCGTCTCTCCTGCCGGCCGCGAACCTCGCAGCCCAAACCCGATTCTTTTCGGGCACTTGCGAGGGACACTTGTCGCGAGAGCCGGTTGGCGCGGGTGGTTTTGGGTACGATCCGTTGTTTGTCCCCGAAGGCTACCGCGAATCTTTTGCGGAGCTCGGTCCCTCAACAAAAGACCAAATCAGTCACCGCGCTCGTGCTCTAAAAGCACTGCGGACCGCCTTGAACCTCTCGGCCTGACCGCCCAGCCAACCAAAAAACCTTACCGTCTGCCTCTGGACTTTAGGTCCGGACGCTGCTAGGCAACACCACACTTTTGCCGGGTCGGTCTATTTCCGCTGCCCGGAGCACTGGTCAGTCTCATGAAAAACTTTGCATTCACTTTGGCCGCAGGCGTCTTGCTCGGGTCTGCTGCCTCCGCCCAGAATAATCCTCCCACGGTCCCGCCCACGCCGCCGGTGGGCGCGACGACGACAAATTCGACCCCGGTCGAGTCGCGCTTCAAAGACGCCAACGAAAAAAATAGCTACGCGATTGGCGTCATGATTTCGCAGGATATGCAACGGAATCTCAAACGCGGGGGCTACGAGTTCAATCCTGAGGTCGTCGCGCGCGCGTTCACGGAGTCCATCAACGGACGTCCCACCATCCTCAACAATGCCGAAGCGGAGTCCATTGTGCGCGCGTATGGGGCCGAGCTTCGCCAGAAAGCAGAGGAAAAGCGGCGAATCGAAGGGGAGAAGAACAAAGCGGAAGGGGAAAAATTCCTCGCCGAGAATAAAGAAAAGCTAGGCGTTATTACGTTGCCCAGCGGCCTGCAGTACAAAGTGCTGATCGAGGGCAAAGGCCCCAAGCCGATGACCAATGACACGGTCGTGACGCATTACCGGGGAACGCTGCTGGACGGCACTGAGTTCGATAGCTCCATCGCCAAAGGCCAGCCGGCAACGTTTGCCGTCAACCGAGTCGTGAAGGGCTGGACGGAAGCGCTTCAACTGATGCCGACGGGATCGAAATGGCAACTGTTTATCCCGCCCGACTTGGGGTACGGCGCCAATGGCTCGCCGCCGAAAATCGGTCCCAACGCAGTCCTGACCTTTGAACTCGAGCTGCTCGAGATCAAACCTCCCGTCGCGCCGACCGCCGCTGCTGCCGCGCCGTCATCGCCGGGGGCCGT
This sequence comes from Verrucomicrobiales bacterium, assembly GCA_003445095.1. Taxonomy (GTDB): domain Bacteria; phylum Verrucomicrobiota; class Verrucomicrobiia; order Limisphaerales; family UBA9464; genus UBA9464. Next base: position 2,563 of record DLVS01000537.1, on the reverse strand, counting down.
CACCAGCGATATCATAAAGGTCCCCAGCAAGGCTGAGCTCGAAAAAGGCGCCAAGATCGAAGTCATCAAGAAGGAAGATCTGGAACGGCTTCAGCAGGAAGCAGCCGGCCGTCGGTCAACGAACCCGCCGCCCATTCCTCCCAAGAAATGACTTGGCGGATCAGCCAGTGAAGTTGTCTCAGGCTCCGGTTCCCACGGAGCCTTTTTCGTATCGCCCGTTCCGAGGTAGTTGCGAATCCTATGTCGGCCTTTGACACCTACGTCTCCACGATTCGGGACCAGTTTAACCAAATCAGTCACCGGCAGCGTCTTGCGTTGGAGATGGCGGGGGATTGGGTCGCGGAAGCGTTGGCGCGGCGCCGTTTCTTGTTCGTTTTCGGAACCGGCCACTCGCATATGCTCGCCGAAGAATTGTTCTATCGAGCGGGAGGGCTTGCCCGAGTGATTCCTATCCTTGACGAGGCTTTGATGCTCCATCGAAGCGCGGTGGGATCGACTGCGATGGAGCGTCAGGAAGGCTACGCAGCCCAAGTGCTGGAGCGTTATTCGTTGACGGGAGGAGACGTCTTGATTGTTGCGTCGAACAGTGGCCGCAATGCAGTTCCCATCGAGCTGGCGCAGGCCGCTCGGGCTCGCGGCGCCCGGGTGATCGCTGTGACCAGTTTGGCCCAATGTCGAGCGCGGGCCTCTCGGCATTCTTCGGGCCTCAAATTGATCGATGTCGCCGATTTGGTACTCGACAACCTGGGTGTGGACGGGGACGCGGGGCTGGTTGTTCCGGGTGTGACTGCCCGCGTCGGCCCAACCTCGTCCCTCACGGGAGTGTTCATTATGAATTTGATTGTGGTTTCGGCGATCGATCGAGCGGTGGCTCGCGGTTTCGTTCCGGAGATTTTTGTCAGCAGCAATGCTGATGGCGACGCCCACAACCAAAGGTTGCTGGCCGAATTGGGTTCGGCGAATCCGCACTTTTAGCCTGCCCTGTTTCTGGGACGTCACTCGTCCGGATTGTCGTCCGCGGAAGGGCTCTACGTGGAGGCGTCTGTTTTCAAGGGCCGAATTCTTGACGGATTGGACGACCTCCAGGATACTGGTTCGCTCGTTTGCGGTCTCCGGATTGATCCTCCGGGGCCTTTTTTATGCCTAAAGCGAAAGTGAAGAAACCAATGGCGAAAGCCCTCTCTGCGCGCCGACCGCGACCCTCAGCCGGTTCAGCCGCCACGCCCGCCCGAAAGGCTCCGGCCGCTGCTGGCCCCGCTTCGACTCCATCCAAGCCATTCGCGGCTCCACTGGTTGCTAAGGCAAATCACGCCAAACCCGGTGTGGTCCCCGTCCCCGGGGCGCACCCTGGCACCAACGGACGTCCGCCTGGTACCCCGATCGATATGGAGGGCCTGCCCACCATGCTTGGCACGATCAAGAGTGCTAGCGGAGTGGACCTCACAGAGAAGATCAAGGAACTGGTCCGCCTCGCGCAAGAGCAGGGCTACCTCACCTATGGCGACATCAACGACGCGCTGCCTGACAATTTGGCGCCGGAGGATCTCGACGAGATTTACATCAAGCTTCGCAATCTGGAGATCGACATCGTCGACCAGGCAGAAGTAGATCGGCCCAAGCAGCAGGAGCAGGAAGAGGAGCAGCCCGACGACAAAGCTCGCCTCGATATTCTGGACGACCCGGTCCGGATGTACCTCAAGCAGATGGGCCAAGTCCCTTTGCTAACGCGCGAGCAAGAAGTCGAGATTTCTAAGCGCATCGAGGACAACGAAAACGAGGTCAAGCGCATTATTTACGGATTCGGCTTTTCCGGCAAAGAACACATCGCCCTTGCCGAAAAACTCATCTCGGAGCCACCCAAGGAGCGCTTCGATCGCGTGATCGTGGACAAGAAAATCGAGACGCGCGACGAGCATCTCAAAGTTCTGCGTAAGCTGGTCAAAGACGTTCGCGCCATTGACCAGCAGGTGGACCAGCAGTGGCGGGTGCTGCAGGAGCCCCATCCCAAGGCCAAACAAGACAAACTCTTGAGCGAGTCCCGAAAGCTTGACGAAAAGCTCCAACGCTCATTCCCCAAGTTTTATTACAAACAGAAGGTCATTGAGGAAATGTGCCTGGTCGCGGACAACATCCACGACAAATTCCAAAGCAGCCTGAAGTTCATCGCTGAGCTGCAGCCTCAGAAGAAGGCCGCCCAGGCCCAGGCTATCATTCACGCTGAAGAACGAAAGGTCGCCGCGTTGGAGGAGTTCGTGCGCATGACGCACGGTGGCTATATTGAGGCCTTCGGTCAGCTCAAGCACTTCGAGAAGAAAGCTCTGCAAGCCAAGACCGAAATGGTCGAAGCCAACCTTCGGCTCGTAATTTCGATCGCCAAAAAATACACCAATCGCGGGCTCTCGTTCCTCGACCTCATCCAAGAAGGCAATATGGGCCTGATGAAGGCGGTCGAGAAATTCGAGTATCGTCGTGGCTACAAATTCTCCACCTACGCGACCTGGTGGATTCGCCAGGCCATTACCCGGTCCATTGCCGACCAAGCCCGCACCATCCGCATCCCGGT
>DLVS01000490.1 GCA_003445095.1 Verrucomicrobiales bacterium | reverse complement strand
CGTCGGCGCGGGAACGTTGAAGAGTAACTCCAACAGGGCCGGCAATGTCGGGTGGGTGATGTAATCGACAAACTGTCCATCGTCCTTCGGTTCTGAAGCGTTGAATTTGTTCTTATCCTTGAGACCGATGACCACCTCATTCACCAACGGCATGCTGAGCCGCGAGACTTGCGCGATCTCCTGACCCACGTTGCCGAGGTTGCGAACCGTGCTGGCGGTGGTCCAGGATCCGATAATCGTGCTATTGCCGCCAGCCAGCAGGAATTCCTTCGGGACCTCCAGGCACAGCGCAGTGACGTTCTTGTCAGCGAGCGTGTCTTTCGCTCCGTCCACCGGACCCAACGGATTCAAATTAACCAGGTCGAAGGTTTCACCTAGATTGACGACAAACGGGTCTTTGCGCTGTCCCACGAAGACCTTGCCCTTCTTGTCAGTACCTGGCAGCGCAATCTCGTAGATGTACTGATCGGCATAAGCGTCGTACTCCGGGAAGGTCTTGTTACCCACATTGTCCTGGGGTTTGGTAAAGTTTGGCGTGTTGTCTTTGGGGTTGAGGATCGGAGTTACATCCCCACCACGGCGAGGACCCTTCACCAGGGTTAGGGTGTATGTTTGATCCACATTCAAAGCGCCGTTGTTGCCCGCGGTGACTTGCCCGGCGGCGAGTAACGGAATCGCATTGGTACGCTTGTTGTCGCCAGTCCCGATCACGAGGGCGATGTCGCGCGACACATTGCTGAAGCGGAATTGGAACGTCAGGTCCTCAAGGGCGTCCCCATTGTTATCCACGTGGATTTCATAGAGACCAGCGGGATCGAGCTGGAAGTAGTTGGGCCCGCCGTACGCATCCTGCAGTGGGACATAATTGGCGATCAACGTGACGTAACCTTCGCGACCCGGCTCATAACTACCGAAGGAATAGAAGTCGGTGCAGTCGAGTTTTGGAGTCGTGGTAATGAGCGGCGCCTCGCGGTGACTCGACGCTCCTGCCGAGAGCAATCCGACCAGACCAGAAACGAGAAGTGGGAATACCTGTTTAGTGTTCATGAGCGTGGCAATAGTGTTAGTGCCACTTGGGGAACGTTCGGGACGGCAATTCGGATGCATTGAAGGTGGGGAGTCGTTCAGGAGAAGCCGAGGATCACACTCGAAATGAGCATTGGAAATTGTGAGTTGGGGAACCGAAGCAGGAATCGTTGCTGTCGCTTCCAATCCCCCAGCTTATCCGCGCGTGAACGGTCGCCGATCCCAGACATCCACGTTGGGAGCACTTCCCGCACCGCGGCCGGAAGATCTGCGTCTGCAAATTCGCGCCGCCGTGGCCGCCCAGCGAGACCATTAGCTGATCGTGCTCGACGATGATCTCACCGGGATGTGGTTGTCTTGGGTTGAATTGTCAGCCGAGGCACCAGGGCGGCGCTACCGTTATTAAACAGCGGCGCAATTTCCGACCGCCCGTCTTGGCCCAGAACCAAGGCCGTTACTCGCCGGGCGTGCCCTCGAGCTGCCAAGCCAAAGCACCAACCCGAAAACGCGCCTTTCATCATCGCGGGACAATGCTCCATCAGGCTCGGTTCTGCCGGCGCCGGACCCGCATCGGAGGCGATTCGCAGCCGCGGAGTCGGTACCGGCGTTTCAACGGCTGTCAGCCGCGGAGGGTAGCCTCATCGGGCATATTGGGACGGCCGTGCGAACTTTTGTTGCACGTGCAACAAAAGTTCGCACTCCCACCTGAGCGGTGTGGAATTCGACACGCCTCTGCAAGAATCCGATTCCGAGCGGCGCCCGAGCCGGCGAAAGCGCAGCGTGCCCTCCTAACCACATTCAGGGGGTGCTAACCGCAGGTTGCTGAGGACAACCTCCAGTCGGCACCTCGTCTCCAGAAGAGCCGGTCGGTGTTTCAACACGAGTCAGGGAGCCGAGTCGGCCCAACCTTTCGCCAATGGCGCCACGCCCGGAACACCTAGGCCGTGTCCGCGATTTGGCCTGGAACCTGGGAGCCCTTTTTCTGAATGATTCTTTCCGCGACCTAACCAACCGGTCCAAATAGGAATCATTCTATGCATCTCCTTTGCGTCGAGGCGCGTTTCCATTTTGGTGCGCGATGCGGCAACAGCAGAATGGTGCGGTTGGTCCCGGGGTTTTCCTCGGGCCTTGGCCACGCCCATCCCTCCCACTCACGACCGTTTCGCAAACGACTTCATGCTGGCACCAAGCCCTGAGACCGAACTGGCGGATTCCGAATTGTTTGCTCGCGTTGCCGCCGGCGACACGGAGGCATTTGCGACATTCTATGATCGCCATTCCGGGCTGCTATTCGCCGTCGCACTTAAAGTACTGGGGGATGGACACGACGCCGAAGATGTGTTGCAAGAAGCCGCCGTGCTACTGTGGGAACGTGCTCCGCAATACGATCCTCAACTCGGCAATCCAGTCAGTTGGGCGGTCACCCTCACGCGCAACAAAGCCATCGACCGACTGAGGTCACTGCGAAGGAGATTTGAACTGACCGAGTCCGCGTCGCGCGAACCTCAGGTGGAACCGCCCCGGGAATCAGCCGCGATTCGCGAAATCAATGCCGCCGAGGACAGCCAAGCCGTGCAGCGCGCGTTGACTGCGCTACCTACGGAGCAACGACGCGCCATCGAATTGGCTTTTTTTGGCGGGTTAACCCAGCAGGAAGTGGCAGCCCGTCTCCAGCAACCATTGGGGACGATCAAGGCCCGGATCCGCCGAGGCATGATTGCCCTGCGTAATCTTTTGGAAACCGAGTCATGAACTGTACCCGATTGCAAGAACTGGCGGCCTCCTATGCTTTGGGCGCCTTGGACCGCACGGAGGCGGCGCGCCTGGAAGCGTTAGCCGCCGCCGACCCAGACATTCGGGCTGAAGTGGACGCATTCGTGGCCATCGCTAGGCGGCTGGGCCACGCCGTCGCTCCCCAAGCTCCCCCGAGTCGAGTGCGCGACGCCGTGTTATCGCGAGTGCGTCGGACGGTTCAGGTAGGTCGATCAACCGAGGCCGCTCCTAGTGTCGAGGGCGCGTCGGGTTTTCGATTCCTGCTCGCCGACGATGCGGAATGGCAGGACGGCGAAGTCTCTGGCCTGCGGTACCGCGTGCTCGCCACGAACGTTCAGAACAACTATGCCATGCTGCATCTCGAGCTAGCGCCGGGTGTTGTTTATCCAAAGCACGCCCATGCCGGCGCGGAGGAGTTGTTTGTGATTTCCGGCGATTTGGTAACCGAGGGACGGACCTTGAAGGCTGGAGATTTCATCCATGGCGAACCAGGTTCGGTCCATCATGACCTCTACTCCCCTAATGGCTGTCGGGCGATCATGGTGACGCGACTGACCACCGCCATTCGCGATGGCGCCCGCGCCAGTCTTCGCAACGTCGGCAAAAAGGTGTTGGGAGGTTTGGGGTTGGGCGGGAAATCGTAGCTGGCCAATCGTCCACTCGGTTGATGAGCGACCGTCGGCGATCTCCATGTCTAACACTGCGTACTCAGGGTTCCCTGACGTTTTGACGTTGTCCCCATCCGCTCTTCGAGGTCGAACTTCAGCAAGAGGCCGGGCTTGCGCCCGGCCTCACACTTACACTTCCGCTGAGAATCGGCCAACCCGCCGAATTCCACAGCTGTCCACTGACAGGTGAACATGTACCTATGCGCAAAATCCGACCAAAGCCCGCCAAAAAAATGTGTGATTTCTCAACGGTATCCCGCGCTCAAGGCAGCGGAATCTCCGAATGAGCATCGCTCTTGGGTACGGCGGCATGCCAGAGGAACAGCCGTCCACCGCTGCCCGACGCGCCCAGCCACGTGCTATCTGGCGAAAAAGCTGGCGAACGCATGGATTCTCCGGGGACTTCTAAAGTCAGGAGTTCCTCACCGTCGGCGACGGTGAACATCTTGATGGCTTCCCGTCCCACACTGGCGACCGCGATCCGTGAGCCGTCAGGTGAGAAGGCCACG
>DLVS01000297.1 GCA_003445095.1 Verrucomicrobiales bacterium | reverse complement strand
ACAAATCGACCCACTCGAAGACTTTACTGTTCGTTGGAACGAATTCCCCGGAGGCGACTCGAACCGAGCCACTATCTTTATTCTATCGAGACAAGTCCTGCTCGATGGAGAAACGAATTGGTTCCCGGTGGTGCTCGCGGGAGCAGCGACCTGCGAGAATCCAACGCCACCGCCGGTCGTCTCGTCTTTCACCGTGTCCAACACGCTTTTGCAGACTAATCAGGTCTATCGTGCCGAGCTGATTTTCGTCCGCCAAACAGGTGAGGCAGTCGATGTTGCCGGTGTTGAGGTCAAGGCGGGTTACTTGAACCACACTCGTGCCGAGTTCCGAACAATCGGTGGATCTGCGGTGTCAACTGACCCGCCCACGATCTCAAGTGTCAGTAGCCTTGGTGACGGGAAGTTGAAATTGCGCGTCGAGTGCCAGCCGGGGCAAGAGTTGGAGCTGCGACGAACGGCGAAGCTCGGATCGGCCTGGGAAACCTTAACCCTTACCAATGCCATCGGGAATTCGGTAGAGTTCATCGCTTCCGCGGTTGAGGCGCTTGAGTTTTTTAAGGTAGAACTCTCACCGTGAGGTTTCCTCCCGCTGTTCAAACATCATGGAATGACCAACGCGGACGTCCGACCCGAACGGGGGCATTTGCTCCCCAACCGTCGCCTATAGAGGCGGGGCTCCGTTTTCGGAACTCGGATCTAATTCCAAGCTGAACTTCGGCTCGCCCCGGGGCGTTAATCCACGTTCAATCGGCCCCTTGTGAACGCTTGTACGCCGATCAGGGCTCGATTTGCTGCGTTACTCGTTAACCTCGGGGCGGCCTTCGGGTCGCTATGGGCCGCCGATTACACCGCCACCGATCGTCAGCCGACTCCGGAGGAACTCAAATCACTTTCTCCCGTGGCATCGGCGGAAAAGGCCGCCGCCTTGCTCAAAGAAGTGCAATTCCCCCCGGAGTTCGACGTCACGATTTTCGCGACACCTCCCGCGGTGAATTACCCGGTCTTCGTCGCGGCCGCGCCCGATGGAACGCTTTACGTTTCGAGTGACGGCAATGGTTCGCTCGACCGCAAGCCGCATCTCGGGCGCGTCCTCCGCGTGCGCGACACCGACGGTGACGGTCAGGCCGATCAGGTAACCGCCTTCGTGCCCGACGTGGATTCGCCGCGCGGATTGGCGTGGGACTACGACCGTTTGTACCTGCTGCATCCGCCCGATATCAGCGTCTTCATCGACCACGATGGGGATGGAGTCGCGGAAGAACAGAAGACGCTGGTCTCGGGGATCGCGTTCACCTTTAAAGATCGGCCGGCCGATCATTCTTCGAATGGACTGGAACTCGGAATTGATGGGTGGTTGTACGCGGCGATTGGTGATTTCGGATTCATGGAAGCGACCGGCACGGATGGGAAGAAACTGCAACTTCGCGGCGGCGGCGTGGTTCGGGTTCGGCCTGACGGCACCGGTTTGGAAGTGTTTGCTGAAGGTACCCGCAACATCTTGGAGGTGGCGATGAGCCCGTTGCTCGATGGTTTTGCGCGCGACAATACGAACGACGGTGGTGGCTGGGACGTGCGGCTCCACCATTTCAGTGGTTATACGCGACACGGCTATCCTCGACTCTTTAAGAATTTCCCGGAGGAGATCGTGCAGCCGCTGGCGGATTACGGGGGCGGCTCGGGTTGTGGGGCGGCGTGGATCGATGAACCGGGAATTCCCGCGGCTTGGAATAACGCGCCGTTCACCGCGGACTGGGGCACCGAATGGATTTATCACCACGGGTTGACTGTGAAGGGGGCGACCTTCGACGCTACCCAGGAAAAGTTCGCGAAACTTCCCCGCGTCACTGACCTGGATGTGGACGCCCATTCAGCGATCTACGCGGCGAGTTGGAAGGGTGCGTCGTTCACCTGGGTGGGGCCCGAGGTGGGGTTTTTGGTCCGAGCCACCCCGCGGGGATTTACGTCGCCGCCGCTCCCGGATTTCAACAAGGCCAGCAACGAGGAGTTGTTGAGCTTGTTGGAATCACCGAGCCACCGGCGGCGTCTCGCGGCCCAGCGAGAACTCATTCGGCGGTATGGTGAGGGAATTCCCCTGCCGATGCCTGTTCGAACGTCGCTGCGAATTTTGGCCGGGAACCCAAACGTTCCGTTGGCGTCGCGCATTGCCGCAACCTTTGCGTTGCAGCAAACGCTCGGTGTCGAGGCCCCCAAGGCGCTGGCTGATTTGGCGGGGGATCCCACGCTGGCTCCGTGGATCATTCGCGCTTTGACTGATCGTGGCGGTGACTACGTCGGAGTGCCAACCGCCCCGATTCTAGCGGCCCTGGGATCACCTGACCCTCGGACGCGCCGCGAAGCGAGTGTCGCGATTGGACGGCTGGGAGATGCAAAACGGGCGCCAGAGCTCGTCCCGTTGTTGGCCGATCCCGACCCAATCGTGGCGCACACCGCTGTCCAATCGTTGATTCGACTCCGAGCGTCGGATGCCTGCCTCGCCGTGGTGGACGACCAGGAGGCGACGCCAGCGATGCGGTCCGGCTCTTTGAGAGTTCTGCAAGCGCTTCCGGAAACCGCCGTAGTGGAGGCCTTGCTCTCTCGCTTGTCGAAGGAGACGGATCCGCAACGCCGCGCCCATCTTATTACCGCCCTGTGCCGGCTTCACTGGGTCGAAGGTCCGTGGAAAGGCGACTCATGGGGAACGCGGCCCGATACTCGGGGGCCCTTCTATCAACCGGAAACCTGGAGTGAGACGTTTAAGATCGCGGCCGCGCTCAAGGCAACTTTGGCGTCGGCCGATTCTAAGGAAGCGGCGCACGTCGGCCGAGAATTGGCCCGCCACCGCATTCCCGCCGGCGAGGCGCTCGATCTACTGGTCGCCCGCGCCCGCGCCGATTCGAGTCTCCTTCCTGCCATTGCCGCTCAATTGTCGCAGGCCGAAGATGTCCCGGCGGCGGCTGTGCCGTTGTTGGTGAAAACGGCGACTGCAGCCGACACGCCGGATGCGGTCCGGGCTCAGGCGGTGATCGCGCTCGTCAAGACCGACAAGGCCGACGCGTGGCGCGCCGTCCTGGTGGCCTTGCCGCTAGTCCAAAAAACCAAAACCGAAAACAACCTCGCCGAGAAAGCCCGGAATGCGTTCAACAATTCCGTTCGGCTTGAATCGGTTCCCGACGTTTTTGCCGAGCAAGCCGCGAAGGTGGCCGGAGAGCCGTCGTTTCTCGCCGAGGTCGCGTTACTCAAATTGGCGGCGCGCAAAGTGGGGTCACCCGAGGTGCGGGAAGTGGCCACCAAAGCCCTGGACTCTGGCTGGAGTGATCCGAAGCGACGGGTGCAAATTCTTCGAGCGGCGGCGGAGGCGCGTGATACTAGTCGAGCTGCCCAGTTTGTGGCCGCCTTGGAAGACCCCGATTCCGACGTGGCGCAGGCAGCGAAGGAAACGGTGAAGCGATTGAAAATCGATCCGGAGAAAATTCGTGCCGACGCCCAATCGCCCCGCGTCGGCGAGCTTGCGGTCAATGACGTCATCGCCGCGGCAATAACCACTCGTGGTGATGCCACCCGGGGCGAGCAGTTGTTCCTCCAGGTTGGTTGCACGAGCTGCCACACCGTGAAAGCCGACGAACCGCTCAAGGGTCCCTTTTTGGGGACCATTGCCACGACCTATCAGCGTCCGGCTTTAGCCGAGGCCATCTTGGTTCCCAACAAGACGATCGCGCAGGGATTCGTGGCCAATCATTTCGAACTCAAGGATGGCTCCGAGGTGGATGGATTCGTCGTCCGGGAAGCAGCAGACGCAGTGACCATTCGAACCATCACCGCCCAGGAGCAAACGGTAGCGGTCGGGGATATCGCGAAGCGTGAGCGACAGGAACGTTCCTTGATGCCCGAGGGGCTCGCCGCGGGATTGACCGTGAAGGAACTCGCGTCACTCCTCGACTATCTGGAGTCTCTGGCCGCGAAGCCGTGAGACGTTATTGGGATGAGATTCAAATTTTGCTTCGTGGCTGTTCTGGTCCAGATTTCCGTTGTGACTCACGCTTGACTTGGGCGATTCAACATCGTTCTCAAAAGTAATTCTATGGCGCAGGCAATCATGGATCCCGAGCAGGTCCGGCGTTTCGCCGAGGAACTGCAATCGTTCAACGCCGATTTGCAGAACCGCATGTCGGCTCTGCAATCCCGCTTCACCGCCTTGGGTGAGACGTGGCAGGATCAGGAACACACCAAGTTCACTGAGGAGTTTGCCCAGACCGTCAAGGCGCTGAAGAAGTTCATGGAGGTATCGAGCCGCCATACCCCGTACCTCCTCCGCAAGGCTCGGCGTATTGAGGAATACCTCAGTCAGCGTTGATCGTCTCCGATTTTGTATGTCCGAACGCGCCCAGGTCAGCTCGATCGAAGCCATTGAGTCGTTTCGCGCCAGCTTGTTGACCTATTTGGACGCGGCCCGACCGACGTTGGACGAGATTAGCGGCGAGGTGATGCGAGTTCGTTCGTGGCTAGATGAGGACCGACTACGTTTCTGGGAGCGGGAGGTCCAACGACGGAACCGACTCCTGAGGGAGGCTCAAGACGCGCTGCTCAGCGCCCGCATGTCCCATCTCCGAGAGGCCACGGACGCCGAAATCGTGGCCGTCCGAAAGGCGAAAGCAGCGTTGGAAGAAGCCACCGAACGGTTGCGGCGAGTAACGAAGTGGTGTCGGGATTTTGACAGTCGAATCGCACCGCTGGCCCGGCAGTTGGATTCCTTGCGAAACATCTTTGCCCTCGAGATGCCGCGCGCCGCTGCCTCGCTGACCCGGACGCTGGATCTCCTAGCGGAATATGCCGGCCAGCCACCGCCGTCGACCAATCCGATCCCAGATTCGTCGCCAAGCGCGGCGCCGCCCGTTCCGGCCACGTTAGGAGGGACGCTGTGAATTTGACCGCAGACCGAATGCGGCTGGTGGCCCTAACGAAGGCGCTTTTAGTCAAATGGGCTTCGACCAAGGACCACTGGCGTGATGATCAGGCTCGGCAGTTTGAACAGACCTACCTGGTGGAACTCGAGGCCGGGGTGGAAAACACTGTGGGCGTGATCGAGCAACTCGACGAAATGTTGACGCGACTCCGGAGCGATTGTGAATAGACATCTCAGTGTTAGTCACACTTTAGACTTAGTGGTGCGTTTGCGGGACACCGTGACCGACCTTACGACTCGGTGGCGGCGAATCGAGTCCGACGCAGAATCCCGGCGCAGCGTGGACTCGCGCCGGTTCAATGCGGCTATGGCATTGGAGCGGGCGCGATTAGACGTCGAGCTGCAGGAGGCCCAGTCAACTCACCGAGCGGCGCAGGAAGCTCTTGAACTCGCTTTGCAGCAGCGCCGGCAGCGATTGCAAAAGGCTCAGCGTGCAGCAAGGAAATCGGCGTTGGATCGGATCGAGCGCGAAGAAGGTCGGCACCGATTCACCGTTCAAAAGGGAACCTTAGACACGGAGCGGGAGGAGAAGGCGGCACTCGAGGCCAATGAGATTTGGTTCCAAGAATTCAGTGCACGGTTGGCAGAGCAGCGCCGCGAACTGGTCGCGAGGCTCAAGGAAGCGAGCGCGGCCTTTCGCGGATACCCGAGTTTTCGTCGGGCCCTGGCGCGACCGCCTAGCTTGTCGACGGCGGAGACGGAGCGAAAGGAAGACCAACTTCTCTCGGCGGCGGGTGACTTGATTCAGCGAGCCTCGGAAGAACTGCCCAAGTTTCGCCGACTCAGCGTGCCGGCCTTTTTTCGATTTGTGCCGCCCTGGTTGGTCGTGGGCACTGTCGCGGTCGCGTGCGCCATGGGAGTCTGGCTCTTGCCGCGCCTCGGACGGCCGGGGCTGACTGGGCCGCAGGCCCTGGGTATTTTTGCAGCGGCGATTGTGGTGTTCGCGCTGTTGCATTGGGCGGGCCGAAAGACGGGGAAGTTGCAGGCAAGCAAGGTCACCGAAGCGCTAACTCGCGCGAAGCAGTGGCAGTCCGTGGCCGAAGAGAATGCCACCAAGCATCACGCCAACCAACATCAGCAGATCATTCATGACGCTCGGCAGCGACGGGAGGATTTGGCCGCGCTTTGGGATCGGGCCGCCGGCGAGGCCCGCCAACGGCGCGAAGTCTGGCCTCGGTTGCGGGACGAAAGGGCGGCTCGCTTGAGCCAACGGCTTGAGGAAGTTGAGCGGGCGCGGCGAACTCATTTGGAGAAAGCGCAGCAGATGGAGAAGGAGGCCGTACGCTCTGCGGGCGCGTCTCGGCAACAGCCGGTGATCCAGGAATATGAACAACGAACGGCGGAGTTGCAGGAGGAAGTCGCTGTTCTGAAACAGTCTCTGGCGGCCGAGTGGCACCAGCGGCTTGATCCGCTCTTCGCCCAAATTGGCGCCGTCCAAAAAGCAGCCAACCGGGAATTCCCCTCCTGGGAACGAGAACATTGGCAGGGTTGGCGACCGCCCGGGGAGTTCGGGGAAGCAGTGCCGTTCGGACGATTGGAGGTTGATTTGGTTCGGCTGTGTGGCGCGTTGCCTGAAGATCCCGAGCTCGTTCTGCCGGGTCCAAAACAGCTCACACTGCCGCTGCTGCTAACATTTCCCAGCGCTGGTTCGTTACTGATCGAGGTGGGCCGAACCGGTGCTGAAGCGGCGGCGGACACGTTCAACCAGATTCTGCTGCGCCTGTTGGCCGCGACGCCTCCGGGTAAACTCAACATCACGATCATCGATCCGGTTCGACTGGGGCAAAGCTTCGCCGGCGTGATGCATTTGGCTGATTTCGAGGAGAATCTCATCAACCACCGCATCTGGACACAGTCCGCAGAAATCGAGCAACGCTTGGCCGATCTGAGCGCACACATGGAGAAAGTAATCCAAATGTATCTGCGCAACGAATACGCGACGATTGCCGAGTACAATGCCGAAGCGGGCAACATTGCGGAAAAGTACCATTTCCTGGTGCTGGCGGATTTCCCGGCGAATTTCAGCGATCTCGCCTTGCGGCGCTTGTTGAACATTGCGGCGAGTGGCGCGCGTTGTGGTGTGTATACGCTCATTCACCGCGACGTTCGGCACGCGGTGCCCGAATCGGTGTTGGAGGCGATGCGGCAGAACAGCGTGGTGTTGATGAACTCGGGAACTGAATTTGCCCTTCAAGGTCAGGCCCTCCCGGGGGTTCGGACAATTCTGGATACGCCACCTTCGCCGGAACTGACGACCGAGTTTCTCCGCCAAGTGGGTACAGCCGGCCGCGATGCCGGACGGGTCCGAGTGCCCTTCGCGCAGATCACTCCGGCGCCGGAACAGGTGTGGAGTCTCGCGACGACCGACGAACTCCGCGCGCCGATTGGACGCACCGGCGCTACCAAACTCCAATATCTCGCCCTCGGCAAAGGCACGCGGCAACACGCCCTCGTCGCCGGAAAGACTGGGTCAGGAAAATCGACCCTCTTCCATGTGATGATCAACAGCCTCTCGGTATGGTATGGACCAGACCAAGTCGAATTTTTCCTCGTGGACTTCAAGAAAGGCGTTGAGTTCAAGTGTTATGCCTCGCAGCGCCTCCCGCACGCGCGGGTCGTGGCGATCGAGAGTGATCGGGAGTTTGGGTTGAGTGTACTTCAGAAGGTGGACGACGAACTGCGCCGACGAGGTGATCTCTTCCGGCAACTTGGGGTCCAGGATTTAGCCGGACACCACCGCGCTTCGGGGGGCCAGTCGCTGCCGCGGGCTGTGCTCTTGATTGACGAGTTCCAGGAATTCTTTGTCGAAGATGACCGCGTGTCGCAGACCGCGGCAGTGCTTCTTGATCGCATCGTTCGCCAAGGACGCGCGTTTGGAATCCACGTCGTGCTCGGATCCCAAACTTTGGGCGGCGCTTACACGCTGGCGCGGACGACCCTCGGTCAAATGGTAGTCCGCATCGCGCTGCAATGTAACGAAGCCGACGCCCTCTTGATCATGGACGACACCAATCCCGCGCCGCGCTTGCTGACCCGCCCCGGGGAGGGGATTTACAACGACATGGCGGGCATGGTGGAAGGGAATAGCCCGTTTCAAACCGTGTGGCTGGACGAACAAGAGCGAGACACAATTTTGGCAGGTCTGCGTCACCGGGCGGACGACTCAGGCCAACGTGCTCTCGCCCCATTTGTATTCGAAGGCAACGCGCCGGCGCTAGTGGGTGACAACGCGGAGCTGCGGCAAATCTTGGCGAATCCGCCGAGCCAACCTCCGGCCTCAGGGCGGTTGTGGTTGGGCGCGCCCAATTCCATCAAGGGACCGGCCACGGCGGAACTCAAGCGGCAGAGTGATCACCATCTCTTGGTCGTTGGCCAGCGCGAGGACGCCGAGTTGGCGATTGTCTCGATGGGCTTGCTGGGACTGGCGGCGCAATATCCGCTGGGTACCGCAAAGTTCCTGGTGCTCGATAGCTCAGTTCCAGGTTCGAGCCGTCAACAACGTCTCCAGGAGGCGCTCGCCGCGCTGCCGGAGCCGGCAGTCGTGGGCCGGGCCGCAGATTTGGCGACGGTCATCGCTAATCTGAACAACGAGATGAAAACCCGTCTCGATAATTCCGCGGGCGAGCTAGTCGCGACCTTCCTCTTCATTCAAGGCCTGCAGCACTTCAAGAAACTCACGGTGGAGGACGAATTCAGCCTGGGGAGTGGGGATGAAACCAATCCGGCCAGCCAGTTTCGCGAACTGCTCGCGAACGGACCCGGCGTGGGAATCCACGTCATCGCGACTTGCGACACCTACAACAATCTGATGCGTTGCTTGGGAAGAAAAGCCGTCGGACATTTTGGACTGCGCGTTTTGTTTCAGATGAGCGCCGATGATTCGTCGAGCCTGATTGATACACCCAAAGCCAACACGTTGGGCCTGCATCGTGCCCTGCTTCATCACGAACAAGAAGGCTGGCTGGAAACCTTCCGGCCTTACGCGCTTCCGAATACTGGCTGGGTCAGCGATGTGAAGGCGGCCTTGTCGATGCGACCGCGGGCTGGTTGAGACGTCAGCAGCCGAGTTCGATCTGCGAACGGAGAAACACCGGTCATTCGACATTCTGCACGTCGCGACGGCGAGTGTGCTCAATGCGACGACGTTTCTCACCTTCGATGCCAACCAGCGCGAGCTCGCGCAGGCAGTGGGTCTGTCCGTCGAACCCTAACTTAAAGTATTGAAGTGCAGAATCTGCATTGGCATCGCGTGGCCCAGCGCGGCAAGGTTCGGTTCAAGATGACTTCGTTGTGCACGTTTCGCTTCCTGTTGCTCGCGGTCGCCCTTCCAGCGCTGGTCGGCGCCGGCTGTGGAAAACCAGCCGCGACCTCCAAAGAGCCAGTAATCGTCGTGGCGGGAGCCAACGAGGTCGATGGTTCGGATGAAACCGAGATCGAACTAACGAAGAAGCTCGAAGCAAAACGTCGCCCGGGCGCGGCCAATCCCACGACGAAACCAGCCAAGCCGGCCGTGGCTCAGATCCACGAGCCGGGACCCAACGAGCAGCGCTGTTTTCAATGCAACGCACAGGGTCAGGTTGCCTGCGTCGCGCCCGGATGCCGCAACGGATATCTGCCGTGTCCCGGGCGCTGCCTCAAACGCAGTCAGGGCACTTGGGTGCCGGACAAGGCGCACGGCGGGATGGCCGCGGCGATCAAGGTTCCGGGCGGTGGAACGTGGTTCATTAACGAAGGCCACGCCGGCGAGATTTGGGTGTATCAAGGTGGAAAGATGGTCAGCCAAGGGCCGTGCCCCACGTGTGACGGCCATCAAGTGGTACGGTGCAAGGTCTGCGACAGCCGCGGAAAGACACCTTGCGAACTGTGCGAAACAAAAGGAGTGGTGCCGGCAGCATGGAAACCGACCGATAATCCCTGGTTCAATCGTCAGCCCGACATCGTCCGTCTCAAAGACGACCGCGTGTTCTTGGCCAAAGAAGTGGGCGGCGATGATGTCATTGTGATGTTCAAGACCCGTGCCGGAGAAGTCATGTCGATCCCGCGCGCCGACGTGACTCAGTGGCCAAAGCAGCCGTGACACCCCGTACTGCCGTTTAAGTCTGAAGACCGACGTTAGGAATATTTACAGACGGCAACCAAGGAAACGAAGTTGCCTATGCCTCCAGCCGGTAAACTTGGACTCGTCCCCACGAAGGCCAGGCACCGTCCTTCCTCGCCGGCTGGCCGGCCGCTCCAGCCAGAATGAGTGACTGGCCGTCCGCAGTGAATCGAGCCTGAGTCACGCGCTGTTTGGTATCCATCGAAGACACGAGGTTGCCGTCGGCGGCGGAGAAGATGGCGACGTTCCACGTACCTTGCGCTTGGCGCCCGGCCATGACGAAGTGGGTGCCGTCAGGAAACCAAGCCACGGCTTCCATCAAGCCGGAGCCGTGTTGGCCGTCCTTGATCTGGTCAATCCGCTCGCCTTTCGCCCAGTTCCAGCGTTGCCAGGTCATCTTGCCGTTGCCCGCCATGGGATCGGTCATGGGACCCATGCCACAGCCGAGCAAAGACGCGCCGTCAGGAGCGAAAGTCAGGCCGTAGATTCCGCCGCAGTAATGGTGGGTTTTTACCGATCCCCAGGACGTAAAGTCCGGCGACGTCCATTGTGAGGTGGGTTTGCCGCCGGCGCTCCCAACCAGGTTCCACACTCGCACTTCGCCCATCATATTGGCCGCCGCGAGGTGTTGGCCGTCGGGACTGAAAGCACAACTCAACACCGGGGGCGTGTGGCTGAACGCGGCTACAAGCTCTCCACTCGAGGTGTCGAAGACTTTGATGGAAGACTCGGTCTCGACTGCCGGTTCATATTTCCACCCACCCGGCAGATATTGGCCGGTCGTAGTTGCTAAGTGTCGACCATCCGGCGACAGCGCGAGTTGCCAGTTCCAGAACTGATGCGCTTGGACGCGACGTCCACATTGCCGCGTTTCCAAGTCATGCCAAAGTAACCGACCGTCGTAGCCACCCGAAATGATCGTGTGCCCATCCGGGAGCGACACGCAGCCACTGGCGAAGGACGGATGCTTTTCTTCAAAGGCCTCAGCTTTGCCAGTAGCGAGGTCCACCAGATAGACGGCACCATCGGTGCAAGCGGCCAATGCGCGGCTTCCGTCTGGCAAGACAGCGAGTCCCAGGACTCCAGTCGGGAGCGGGTGATCTTGGGCCAGGGTCAGTTTCATGAGATCACACCAGAATGTCCCGGATGGGCTCCGCCTTGTTCTCGACGCGGTGGAATGTCGGCATGCCCGGCAAATCGTATTCGGCATAGGGATCGATCCCGAGTGCCGTGAAGATCGTGGCGAAGAGGTTCTGCTCGTTGTACGGCTTTTCACTGACATCAACACCATCCTCGTCCGTTGCGCCAGTGATGATGCCGCGTTTCAAGCCGCAACCGGTCATCATGAGACTCCAGGCGTTTGGATAATGGTCGCGACCACGGGCTTGGTTTAGCCACGGGGTGCGGCCGAACTCTCCCATCGCGATGACCAAGGTGGAATCGAGCAAGCCTCGCTCCTCAAGGTCGTTGATCAGGTGGAAGAGCACGCGATCCAATTCCGGAACGAGCATTTGGTGAATCTCGTGTTGGAACACGTGATTATCCCAGTTCATCCCGTTGGCGACCATCACGAAGGGCGCGCCGTGTTCGACCAAATGACGCGCCATCAGCGAGTGCTGCGCAAAACTGCCGGGCCCGTAACGATCGCGGTCTTTGGAGGGGAGTTGGTTGACATCGAAGAGTTCGGCACTCCCCGCCATGCCCTTCATGCGTTCAAACGCCGCGTTCTGGCTGCGAGCAATCGTGCTGTGGCGATCGCGCTCGTATTTCGCCGTGAGGAATTTTCGGAGCGTCTCGCGCGATTCCCGATCATGTTGCGGGATCGTGTCCGCGGCGGCGTTGAGCAATTGGGTGTACTCGCCCCCAAGCCGCACGGGCGCGTGTTCGGCGCCGAGCCAGCCCGCCCAATTGCCAGCCTTGAAGGTCTCGAATTCGTTGCCGCCGGGAATCGGATCGAGAAAGACGAAATTGGGAATCGGCGAATCCAACTGTCCCATCGCTTGCGATAAGGCGCTGCCCAGGGTCGGACGCGTGAAGCCGGCCCGCTCAGGATTTCCGCGCTGAAGCAGCGTGATCGCCTGCAAGTGCTCGGACTGCGCGGTCTTCATGCTGCGAACGATATTAAGTTTATCGGCGATGCCCGCGCACTGCGGCAGCAGCGACGAAAAATGAACTCCCGGAATCTTGGTGGGAATGCTGCCGAAGGGTCCGCCGCTCGGCCGGCCCGGCTTGGGATCCCACGTTTCAAACTGACTCGGCGCGCCACACAACCAAAGGAGGATGCAATGCTTCTGGGCCTTCTTCGTTTCCGCTGCGAAGGCCGGATTGTGAAATAAGCCGGTAAAGCTCGACACGGTCGCCAGGGCCCCGCCCGTCAGTCCTTTGAGAAAGAGCCGCCGGTGTAAGTGGTGCTCGCCGGTTTGGCACTGGCCCGGAACAAAGTTTGGGGAGTCACACGGCATGATCACGGCATGGTCAAAAATTCTGCGCTCGTCATGAGCGCCCAAAACAAATCGCGAACTGCCTCGACGGGTTGGTTGGGCCGTTCATTTAGGAAAGTCAAAGCCGTGGCTGCTTCTTCGGAGTCGGGTGGTCGGTTGTAGACGGCGAGGAAGGCTGCTTGAACACGTGCGGCGGGGTCCGAAAGTTCCGCCACCCGGGTCACGGCGCGGTCAGGGGCCGGCTTCAAAATCTCTGCTAACACCGGCGAATTGGCGAGGAACTGCGCCTGTTGGAACGTGGCGTTGTATTCTTTGGGAAGAACATCAGGCAGGGCGGCCACGGTCGTCCGACGCAACGAGTCGTCGTCGGGCGGGAGACCGGCCGCCATACGCCAAGAGCGAGCGAGCTGCTCGGCGGCCAACGGACGTTCTAGCGCGCCGGCGAATGCATCCGGTGGACCGTCTCCAGCAGTAAGCGAATAGACGCGACTCAGGACAATGCCGCGAACGAGATGGCGGATATCGTACTGATGTTTGGCAAAATCCTGGGCCAACCAATCGAGCAGCTCTGGATGGCTGGGCACGTTGCGGGCATTCATTTCGTCAGCCGGATGAACGATGCCGCGGCCGAGCAGGACGGCCCAAAGGCGATTCACGAATGCGCGCGCGAGCAGCGGATTGTCGTGGGTCGCGGCTTCGGCGAAAGCGGCGCGGCGGGAAAACTTCGGTACGCGAACTTTGGCCGCGGCGTCCACATACTTGTCATCGCTGTCCTCCACCTTTTGGTCGGCGGTGGGCCTCGTTTCCTCCACCGTTTGTCCGGACAGGAGCGTGACTACCGCGGGCAGCGATTCTTTCTTCAAATTGGTGAAATTGACGAACCCGCCCACGGCCGATTCGCTGACGTCGGAACCGCCCTCCACGTTCTTGCTGCGGTTGAACGCGGCGACCAATCCCCAGTAATGGGCCTGCTTGATCTCGCGGGCGAGGGGATGGTCGTGGCATTGAGCACAATCGATCCGCGTCCCGTACACGATCGGCGCGACCGCTTCGGCAATGGCCTGATGTTCATTTCGGCGTTCGTAGAGAAACCAGGAAGCGCCTTGGTCTTCCGGTCGGTCCGGCCGTGCGATGAGGATTTCGCGGACTGTCTCGTTCCACGGCCGATTCGTGCGGAATGAATTTTCGAGAAAGGTCCACCAGCCATTTTGTTGACGACGCTCTTCGTGTTTCTCCCGCTTCACCCGACCTAGGAGAAAGACGTCCCAGAGTTCGCGCATCCGGACGGCGTAATCTTCTGACGCCAGCAACCGGTCCACGAGCGCAGTCCGTTTCTGATCCGCAGTCGAGCCCCGAAATTCCTCCCATTCCTTCGGCGTTGGGATCCGTCCGGCAAGGTCGAGATAGACGCGTCGACACCAAGTGCGGTCGTCGGCCGCGGCGGACGGCTTGACTTGGCGTTGCTCCCAGCCTTCGGCAATGAAGGCATCAATCGCGTCTGACACCGATTCAAAAGAGCGGACTGATGTGGGTTGGGGCGGCGGCTTCACCGATGTCTCGGCCATGGCCGCGATCCATTCCCGGACAATCTCGCGCTCCGTCTCCGTGAGCTGCTTTTTGGGAGGCATATGCGGGTCACCGTGCGGCGCGAGATTTTGGTACAGTCGGCTTTCCTCCGGCTTGCCCGGCACCACCACGATGCCGTCGTCGCCGCCCTTCATCACGGCCGCGGGGGTGTCGAGTTCCAGTCCGCTCTTTTGTTCGATGGGACCGTGGCACTTCACACAGTTAACATCGAACAAGGGTTGCACCTTGCCCGCCCACAGAGCTGCCGCATCCTTCGCGCAAGCCATCGAGCCCACCGAGGTGGAGAGCAGAAGAGCGAGGAGGGTTCTACCGGCCATGAGTCAGGAAAGCGATTCGCCTCGGGCATTACGCATTCGGGCGAACAACTCTTCAAGAATTCTGGATTATGCAAGTGGTTGCCGCCTGCGCCGCGAAGAACGCCTCGCCGGCCGTCCTCAATGAGATCCTCGAAATGTCATCACAGCTGAGGACGATTCCGGGGCGCGCGAGGCAATCGCCGGCGCGCGAAATCGTAGCTGCCAACGTGAGTTGGTGGACGTCATTATTTGTAACCATACCGGCCACTGTCCACGGGCGTATCGTTTTCAATGGCTTTTCCATTTGGGGAACATCTGCCACGTCTTGCTCGGCATCATTATCAGGCCCATGCCGTGATTCATTGGCAATGCGCCGTCGAGGGCCGTGCTACCGGCTGGCTCGGCGAAGTTTTCCATGCCCGGTTTCGCGAGCTTCTGCTTCACGCCGCCATCCGCGAATCGTTGCTATGCCCAGTTTACTGTCTCATGCCTGATCATTTTCACGTCATCTGGATGGGATTGCGCCGCGATACGGATCAGCGCAATGGCATGAAATTCCTGCGTGAGTTTATCAACCAGGAGTTCGAGTGCTCGTGGAATCGCGGGAATGGATGCAACCCGGGGGATTGTTGTCGGTCCCAAGAGACCAGTGCGGAATCTACGAACCAGGTATTGAAGCGGTATTCGAGCCAATGCAAACGGCCGCCGATGAAACCATGGCGACTACAAAAGCAGGCGTATGATCGGATTCTTCGCCCGGAGGAACGCCGTCGGGGAGCGTTTCAGGCGAACTGCGACTATATCCGTCTCAACCCAGTGCGGGCGCGTTTCGTTACGCGAGACGAGCACTGGCCCTTCGGAGGCTCCGTGGTACCGGGTTATCCCGACCTGCATCCCGCGAGTCAAGAATCATGGGAGATATTCTGGAGAGTTTATGTGGAACGACGCGGAGCTGAGCCTCCGATGTCGTCAGACGAAAAGCCGCAGTTATTTGAAGGACAAGGTGCACCATGGTTGTGCTGAGCGTAGCCGCCGATTCTCAACGTAGCCGCCGACGTAAGTCGGTGGCAGTCCGCGGAGGGTCGACGTCCACGGGCCAACTTCCACGGACTTACGTCCGCAGCTACTTCAGAGCCACCGCTCAGGCCAGAATCCCCCTGACCACATTCCCCGCCACATCAGTGAGTCGGTAGTCGCGTCCGTTGTGGCGGTAGGTCAGGCGCTCGTGGTTGAGACCCATGAGATGCAAGATAGTGGCGTGGAAATCGTGGACATGAACTGGGTTCGTGGCGACGTCGATGCCGTAGTCATCCGAAGCGCCATACACGGTTCCCGCTTTAACGCCCGCGCCAGCTAGCCAGGAAGAGAACACCCAGTGATGGTGTTCGCGACCTTTGGCGTCAGCGGCGTTGTTGAACGGCGTGCGACCAAATTCGGTAGTCCAAACTACCAGAGTGTCGTCGAGCATTCCCCGCAATTTTAAATCCTGGAGCAAACCGGCGATGGCTTGATCCACATTCTTAGCCAGAGGCGCATGTGCCAGCATGTCGCCGTGCGCGTCCCAGTTGTCCGAGGAACCCGTGTCGATGAGTTCGGTGAAGCGGACGCCGCGTTCGGCTAGACGTCGGGCGACGAGGCACTGCCAGGCGAAGCCCTTGGTGCTGCCACGTTCCAGGCCATACAAGGCGAGCGTGGAGTCGCTCTCTCTCGACAAGTCGAAGACGTCCGGCATTTCGGCCTGCATGCCGAAGGCGGTTTCATACGACCTGATCCGCGCGGCCAACAAAGGATCCCCCAGCCGGCTCGCTTGATGGCGTCGATTCATCTTCGCCAAGAGGCCGAGTTCTAACTCTTGCAGTTCGCGGGTGCCGACGCGCCGCTGAATATTGGCGACCGGCTCGCTTCCGGGAACCACCAGGGTTCCTTGATGCGACCCCGGAAGAAAATCCGAAGCCCACACTTGGCTCCCCGCGTAGGGCGTCTTCGGAGCGATGACGATGTACGAAGGAAGATTCCGGTTTTCCGTCCCAAGACCGTAACTGGTCCACGAACCGAGGCTGGGTCGGGCAAAACTGAAGGACCCCGTATGAATGCCGAGCGTCGCTTCATAGTGGTTCGTGTGATCCGACTTCATGGAGCGGATCACACACAAGTCGTC
>DLVS01000072.1 GCA_003445095.1 Verrucomicrobiales bacterium | reverse complement strand
ACGGTCGAGGCCGCGAGCAGACCGTCGGCCTCCGATGTGTTTAGCTACATTGACACGCATGAGCTCGACATCGTGGACGCCACGTTCGGAATTGAGCCCAACGATGGCGGGCCGTACAGCGACCGCTGGGTGGATGTTCCGGCGGAGCGCCACAATCGCGGAGCGAACTTGGCTTTTGTGGACGGTCATGCCGAACGATGGCGATGGAAGGCGCCTAAGATCTTTGTGGAATGGGGTCAACCTGCCCGTACCGACGACGGCGACCTGGACGACCTGCGACGGCTGCAAACCAAGCTGCCCCGCTTGCACGACGGGCAGAATGCTGGTCTCTAGCTAGGGACGGGCGTTCCCGGACGGGCCACCTTCGCGTCGCTACAGAGTCTCCACCAAATTGAGTCCCGAACCATGCTTTGAGGTGAAGGTCGAGAAAGCGATTGGGGCGAACGCCAGGTACGCCCGCGTTTCTTTGGACACGAGCGTGAACAGTTGGAGGGACATATGGGCGAATCCCCCACCAGCCGCGTCTCCCGTGCTTCTCCACGAAGTTCCCGTCCCAAGCCCGACGCAATTGGATATTGGATGGGCTATGGTGGAACGCAGCCCTACCACGTCAGCGCAATTGCGCGCACGCTCGGCAGAAAACCTCGCCGCCCGGCTAGTCAGGGCCGACTCGTGGTCGGTTGTGCCGAGATCAGGCTGAACCCTGCACGGTTCAAGCCCCTTTGGATGATGGGACTCCGCATCATGCGCCGCCACACGTTGCCGGTACGGTGATTCTCGATCATGAGCAAGATGGGGCCCTGATCGATCCCCAAGGTGTCGGTCGCCCACCAATTCTCAGTGATATTGAACGCGTCGCGGAAGCCATAGGGCCCCCACAACTTAGGCCCATACCGTTGCTCAAAATGTCGCAGCGTGGGTAAGCAGAACTCGGGAGCGAACGGCAGCGAGCCACCCGCAGCGGTCGGCGCTAATGTGCCATCGTCGTTCTCCGAAGGCGGCGCACCGCGGGCGGCGTAACCCTTCGGTCCGTCGCACGCCGTGATTCCCCATTCCAGCGAACCGTAATTCGAGAATCGTCCCGCGTTGGCGATGCAGTAGGCGCGTTGGGCTAAAGTCGCCCGCCGCGAGTTCTCGAAATACGTCAGCCCGCGTTCTCGCATGAAAGCATCAGCGATTCCCCGGAAATCGACCCAGCAATGCGAGTATTGATGACCGAAGAGCGGCGCGAACTCGACATAGGCATAACCGTAGTTGGTGCGCCAGTGGTAGCCACGCGTCCAAGCTTCCCACTGGACCGAGGTCGAATTTGAGGCGCGGGTTCCCGAATCGTTCGTCGTCGAGCCGCCGGACGCTCCGAGCCCCAGCAAATACAGAAGCATCGCTTCGTTGTAGCCAACCCAGCGAGAACGGAGAAAACCACGCTCCGGATACCACCCCATCGTGAACGTGTCGCCACCGTCAGTCATCCATGCCCAATCCACGCGCGCCACCAGTTGGTCGGCGAACTCCCGAATTTGAACCTCGTCGGGTTCGGCTCCGGTGTAGAATTCCCGAGCGTCCACCACACCGGCCAATAACAGCGCGGTATCGATTGAGGACAACTCGCACTTCCACGCTCGATGGCCGGAGTTCAGCTCGAGGAAATGATAGGACCATCCTCGGTGTCCGATGACGCCGTCGGGCTGCTCTCCTTGCTGGCCTTCCGCAAACGTCCGCAGTGTGGTCAACACCCGGACGCGACCCGTGGGGCGCGAAATCCAACCTCGCTCGACACCGATATTTATGGCGGAAAGTCCGAAACCGACGGCGGCGATGCTGCATTTCGAGTCAGGTTTCGACCGGTCGCGAATCAGTCCATTCGTGGGATTGGCTTCCTTCCAAAAATAATCGAAGGCGGCTCGCTCCAAACGCTCGAGAAACTCATCATCCGATTCTGCCGTGACGCGTTCGGCGCGGAAGGCGAACAACAGGGCAAAGCAGAGCCAGCGCAGAACCCCGCCGCGAAGCTTCTGGCGTTTATTAAGGGCGACCTTCGTCTCCCTCTCCTTGGGGGAGAGGGTTGGGGTGAGGGCGGGCCAATACCACACTCTGTTACTCGCAGCATGGTGTGCGAATTGAGGTGAATCGGTATCCATACGTGCTGCGGTGTGGCGGGCGAGGCTCCGGCCACTGCGCCCGAGGCGGGCGCGCTCCCCAAACCACCGCAGAACCGCGCCACGGAGATTCATGCGGCCGGCCTAACTACCGATTAAACAAGAACGCCGGACTGTTCAACAAGGCCCAGGCAAGATCCTGGGTACTTTCGAGTCGTTGATCACCTGTGCCGAGTTTGATTTCCGAGAGTTCTTGCTCGGTGGGCGGACGATTCAGGCAACTGAAGTAGACTTCTTCGATCACCTTGCGATCGTCGGACTCCGCGGCGACCAGCTTGGTGAAGCGATTGTCAGCGTTGCTCACCGACTCGCCGAGCGTGGGCCCATTGATGAGATTGAGCGCGTGTGACAACGTCACGTTGCTCGAACGCTCGCACTCACAGGCGCTCTGACGTTTGGGCCGGCCGAACAGCGCGAGGAAATCATTTCCGCCGACCATTCCGTCGGGTACTTCGACGGCCCGTAAACCCACGGGCAGGTCTTTGAATTGCGGGCGATGTCCGGTTGCGACGGCGACGGCATCCAACATTTGCTCGGCACTGAGTCGGCGTGGATTGGCGTGGGAGAAGTTGATCGTGTCATCCTCGTTCCACCGATTCTTCACGATGCTCAACTGGTAGGTGCGGGACTGACAGATTTCGCGCAGTAGCTTCTGCACGTTGTAACCGCTGGCAATGAAGTCAGCCGTTAGCGTTTCGAGCAACTCGGGATTGCTGGGGGGATTGCCGGCGCGAATGTCATCCACGGGATCAATGATTCCGCGACCAAAGAAGTAGCTCCAGAAGCGGTTAACCGTGGATTTCGCGAAATAAGGATTGTCCTTGGACGTGAGCCATTCGGCGAAGGCTTCCCGACGATCCTGACCTGCCGGGATCTCGCGAGCGTGTCCATAAGGCACTTGCGGCGGCACGACTTTGTCGTTCTTCGGGTGCTTCACCTCGCCTCCGTTGTAGTTTTGATAAACGATGTCTTCGGAAACTTGCTCCGAGGCGTAGGTTTCGTTGCCGCGAATTAGATTGTCTCGGCCCAACGTCCCGCGTTTGAAGGCGACCTGAGCGAAGTACGCGCCGAATTCATAGTATTGATTTTGGGTCCACCGTTCGAAGGGATGGTCGTGGCACTTGTTGCAGTTGAAGCGCACGCCCAGAAACGTCTGCGAAACGTCTTCGGTCATCTTGCCCGGATCTCGGAGGGCGCGGAGGTAGTTGCCGGCGGGGTTCTCGAACGTGCTGCCCTTGGCCAAGAGGAGGTCGCGCACGAATTGATCGTAGGGTCGGTTCTTGGCGAATTGTGTCTCGATCCAGTTGCGAAACACCCACACGCCCTTCTTCCCCAGGGTCTCGGAATTGCATTGAAGAAGGTCGGCAAACTTGTTGGCCCAGAATTCCGCATACGCCGGCGACCCAATGAGCGAATCGATAACTTTATCGCGCTTCTGACGTGATTCCGTGGTGTCGGCAAGGAAGGCGCGCGTGGCGTCGGCGGTCGGCGGCTGACCCGTGAGATCGAGATACACGCGGCGCAAAAACTCGGCATCGGTGCAAAGATCACTGGGATTGATCTTCATTTTCGCCAGCTTCGCATTCACCAAACGATCCAACGCATTGTTCTCCGGCATGGGCGAAAAAGCGAAGCCGGTGCGATCACCCATCACCACGACTTCGCGGGCGGCGTACAATCCCTCGTAGCGCACCAACACCGCCATCTCGCCGCGACGTAGCGCCGTCAGTGTGTAGTCCTTAACCAGCGCAATCTCCTCGTTGTTGCTCGACAGAATGGCCTCACGTGTCACGTCGCGGGTGGAACCATCCGGATACTTGGCCAACACCAAGAACTGTTGTTGCCGTCCGGGAAGATCGATCTCCACGACCGCGGGCAGGATGGTTAGTTCCGTGGCTCGAGCCTTCGCCGGGTCTTCGTTGCGCGCACCTTCCGCGATCCATTGACGCAGCAAAGCGTGGTAACGCGAGCCTGGCTTGATTGCCTGCCGTCCCTCGTGGGGGACATCTCCCAAGGGCTTCTGCAACATCAGTGACTCGTCCACGTTGACTCGGTTGAAGCGACGCCCGCTCAAGTCTTGAATGAGGGACTGATAATCGTATTCGGGATCGTAACCGCGCAGCGAGAGCTTGAAGCCGTTTTTGCCTTTCGCCGACCCATGGCAGGTCCCTTGGTTGCATCCTGTGCGCGCAAGAATCGGTTCGAGGTCACGCACGAAGCCGACCGGTCGGTCCTCCGTTCCGGCAACGTTCACGGGAAGTTTCACGGAATGCCCTGCCGCCGAAACGGCGACACTTGCGGGTCCGGTCTTTTTTCCGGTAAGGAAGTGATCGTCGCCAACAGCCACGGTATCGGACTCTGCTTGGAATTTGGCCTCGGCGGTTAAGTCAATCACTCCGCCATCCGCGCGTTCACCGAGGACCAAGACGGTGCGGGCGTCCCTCGCGTCGTTGAGTGTGAGTTGAGGCGGCTCAAGCCGAAGCGATTGAATCAAGGGAAGCGGCGGCGGGGGCGGAACCGGCTTATCCGCGGCGCGCTCGGCACCCCGAAGCGACGAGGCTGCTCCCGTCCCGAGGACCATCAGCACGGCGCAGAGAATTGTGAGGCGCATGATTCGAAAGGGGCGACTTGAGAAAGAAGTTAGGGTGCGCGCGACTTCGCCTCAAGCAGCATTCGCGGCGGCTGGTCTGGAGTCTGCCGGCCTCGCGGGAATACCCCGATGTTGGTGGTGGCTACTCTCCTGAACGGCCGCTCGGAGTTCTCGATCCAAGCCAAGGATGGTCAAACGCCCGTGTGCAACCATTGGTGGCACCTGCAACAAAAGGTGGTGAGGACTGCTCCAGAGATCAGTCGCCACTAACTTCGAGCGAAAGTGCCGGACTGCGCCGGGAAGGGTCGACTGCGGCGGG
>DLVS01000603.1 GCA_003445095.1 Verrucomicrobiales bacterium | reverse complement strand
AACCCCTTTCGTAACACCCTCTTGAAGGGCTGCCACGTGATTTCCCGCCCTTCTTCCCCTTTTTACGCATGCGGGCGGCCCGCTCGTAGGAGACTTCGGTGGCGGTGTAGGCCAAGCGTGCCTGGTGTTCGGGGCTGGCGCGTTGGTAGGCGTCTACCCCCGGCCTCGCGGACCGGCTGGACCCAGCAAAAACGTTGTCACCTCGGGCGGGTGGCGGCAAGGGTTCACGGATGATCTCTGCCTTGGGCCGCCTCCGCACCATCGCTGGGAATGTCGCCTGGCCGTTCCTGCTCGTCATCTTGGTGATGTTGTCTTCCGGCGGTTGTGCCACTCCCATCTCGGCCCAACGAGTGTCCAGCCAGCAGAACTTTCGGGAAACCACTACCAGCGCGTTGGGCCGATCCGACTACAGTAGCGAAACGCGCCAGGTGCTGGTGCGGTTTGATCTGGAACGTCAGTTTGCCCGCGCCCCGGCCGCGACCTTGAAGGATCTCCATGACCGTGCGCAAACCGATGACCGGCGTGATGTGCTCTTTGCGCTGGCGGAGCTCAACTACCTTCAAGGAGAACGGATCGCCCGCGGTGTTCGACCTTGGGAAGCGGCCAGTGCCCGGGATTT
Source organism: Verrucomicrobiales bacterium (assembly GCA_003445095.1). Classification (GTDB taxonomy): domain Bacteria; phylum Verrucomicrobiota; class Verrucomicrobiia; order Limisphaerales; family UBA9464; genus UBA9464. The sequence goes on along the minus strand of DLVS01000603.1, from coordinate 4,948 downwards.
TTATCTGTCGGCGGCGATTTATGCCCACCTCTACCTGATCTCCACCGGACGAGAGCAACAACCCAGTGCCTTCGATCCCCGGTTTCGCGTCGCCTGCGAGCTATATAATCGCGGACTAGCCCTGGGATTCGCGCCGGTTCACGACACCAACGGCGTGGTGCTCCTGGAAAACGGGCTCCGCGCCCTGCCCACCGGTTCCGTGACCGTGGCCCCGGGCCCGTCTGACCTTCCCTGGCCGCCAGCGCAGATTGATCGTTTTCTTTCGGCTGACCGGTTCCGGGTGCGGGGTCTGACGGTCCGTAACCGCGATCCCGGCCTGGGGGCTCCCTTGATCGCCGTGACCCAGAACACCCGGGAGACCGACACCCTGAGCAGTTTTCCCGTGACGCTATTCCTCAGGGTGAATGGCGACATCCGTCAGTGGAGCCAGGGCCAGCTTTCAGTGTCGTACGAACTTTATTCCGGCTTCGACCGGTCTACGGTGGAGGTGGACGGGCGCACGATCCCTCTGGAAACGGATACCACGGCGCCGCTGGCTTATGAACTGAGTGACCAACGGGTGTGGCGTTTGGGCCGCATGAATTTCTTTTCGCCCACCGAACAGGTCCACGGTATTTACCCCGTTCAACCGTACCAGCCGGGCCGTATTCCCGTCGTCTTTGTCCATGGCACGCTCAGCAGTCCCGTTCGGTGGGCGGAGATGTGGAACACGCTTCGGGCCGATCCCGTACTGAGCCAGCGCTGTCAGTTTTGGAACTACCTCTACAACACCGGCAGCCCGGTCACGCTTTCCGCGGCCAATTTCCGTGACACGCTCACGGCCACGGTCCGGGAGTTCGATCCGGAGGGCCGCGATCCGGCCTTGCGGGAGATGGTCATCATCGGTCACAGCCAGGGAGGTTTGCTGGCCAGACTGGCGGTGATCGAACCGGAAGACCGCCTGTGGCGCGCCATCACCGACCGTTCGTTCGACGACATGGCCCTGACGGATGAGCAACGGACCCGGATCGCCCGCAACCTGTTTTTCAAACCGCTCCCATTTGTCCGCAGGGTCATCTTCATCGCCACCCCGCATCGCGGCAGTTATCGGGCCAGCACGTTCGTCCGCCGGTGGTCCGCCCGTTTCATGCGGCTGCCCGCAGATTTCGTCGAATTTGCCCAGGGATTGCAGGACAAGCGTGAGGACTTGAACCTGCCGTCCGGTTTGGGTTCCCGCATTCCCACGAGTCTCGACAGTATGTCCACGGATAGCCCGCTGCTCCTGGCTCTGGCCGAAATCCCGCCGGTACCGGGCGTCAAGGCGCACTCTATCATCGCGGTCCGTGGCCAGGGCGATCCGGCCAGCGGGAGCGACGGAGTCGTCAAGGTCCAGAGCGCTCGGGTGGAACACGTGGAATCGGAACTGATCATTCGCAGCGGCCACAGCGCCCAGGGAACGCCGGCGGCCATCGAAGAAGTCCGTCGCATTCTACGGGAACAAGTCGCCCAGTTCTTCAGTTCGGAGTCCACCAACCGCCCTCCGGCGCTCAGCGGAGCCCCGACGACGGTTCATGAGGAGCCTCCAAGTCCAAAGTCAGAGGTGCATCGGGACCATGAATTTGGTAGCCGCTGACGGAAGGAAGCGCTGATCCGGGCGGCGCGCGTGGAAACACTGGGGGCACCACTGGCCCGTTGTTGCGAAGGAAAGTGCGCGTCGTTCCCTCCGCGATTCATGGGAAGGGAAGAAAACCAAATCTCCTCGCTCGACTGAAGTGACCTCACCAAAGCGGGCCAACGGGAGTGAGTGACCGGTCCGATCAGGATTAATCCGACAGATCCATGAGAGCCGATTTGTTTTCCAAAGCAAACTGAAGCAAGGGATGACTGCCCGTGAGGTTGAGCTTTGCACAAATGTTGGCCCGGTGGGTCTCTACCGTCCGATGGCTAATGAACAGTTCGGCCCCAATTTCTCGGCTGGTCTTGTTCTCAGCGATCCGTCGCAGCACGGCCCGTTCCGTGGGGGTCAAGCTCTCAACCCCGGGGGTTTGTCGGCGCAGTTGGACGGCCTTTCGCCCCCGATTGACCAGCAGCGATGCGAGGGTCGGTGTGACATAGTGGTCTCCCCGAGCGGCACAGCGGATCCCATTGACGATACCCGACTCAGCATCGTCCTTGAGGATGTAAGCGCTGACACCCAAATCCAGTGCCGCCTGAAAGATCTTTTCCGACTTGTGCATGGTGAGCAGTACAATGCGAACTGGCGGCCGGCGCTTGAGCAGGCGCGCGGCGAGTTCGAGTCCATCCATTCCCGGGAGGTCAACATCCACCACGGCGACGTCCACCGTCCGGAGGCTGGCCTGTTGCAGAGCCTCTTCGGCGCTACCCGCCTGACTCACAATCTCCAAACCAGGATCCTCCTCGATGATCTGGACCATCCCCCTCCGAAAGACGGGGTGGTCATCCACGATTTGAATCCGGATTTTCTCGCTTTTCTCCATGGTTAGAAATCGGGATCCGGCATCGAAAGATCGTGCCTTTGCCCGGGCTGGAATTCAACTCCATCACTCCGGACAGAATCCGAACCCGTTCACCCAGCCCCGTCAGTCCAATTCCAGTTCGTTGCGAGGGGAGTTGGTCGGGATCGAACCCGCGGCCATCGTCTTGCACCGCGATGTTCACTGCCGAGCCTTGCATCGTGGCCGACAAGTGGATGTGGCGGGAATGGGCGTGTTTCAAGGCATTGCTGAGGCTCTCCTGGATCACTCGATAGACGTGGATCTCCTGGTCGGGCGACCACCGGCCATCCAGATTCTCAAGCGTTGCCGTCAACTGGATTTCGGAATGAAGCGAGTGCTTTTCCACCATGGCTTCCAGGGCCGCGGTCAGGCCGAGGCGGTCCAGTTCGGGCGGACGCAGATTGCTCGTGATAGCTCGGGCGTTGTCCAGGGCGTGAGACGCAAGTTCCGCAACCTGGTTGAGGTGTTCACCCACCTGGGGTGATGGGTCGAATTTGCGCAGCGTAAGTTTGGCGGCATTGCGAATCAGGATGAGGTCTTGTCCCAAGCTGTCATGGAGCTCCCGGGCAATGCGTTTCCGTTCGGTCTCCTGAGACTGAATGAGCCCTCGGGAAAATTCCTCCCGGCGCAATCGTTCCTGTTGGCCCTGACGCAAGGTGACGAGCCGGGTTATCCAGACGGCACCAAGGACCGCCAGGCCTGCCCCCGCCTGGAACCAAATGGTCTGCCAAAAGCGGGGTTCCACGATGATGGGAACGATTGCCCCCGGATCCGCCCATTGCCCGTACTTGTTGGCGGCCATGATGTGGAACGAGTAATTCGAGGGAGGGAGGCGATGGTAGGTTGCCCGCCGTTCCTCACCGGCGTCTCTCCACTCGTTGTCGATGCCTTCGAGGCGATAGCGCAACCGGGTCCTCGGATTGGGTGTCAAGTCCACCACCCCGAAGCGAAACTCCACCCGAGTTGCCCCGGAGGGAATGAATGTCTCCACGGCTTGCGACGATGCCGTCCGGGAAACGGATAGACGGGTGGACTGGTCATCGACGACGACTTCCGTGATGGAGACAGAGGGAGCCCGGGCCAGTCGCCGGGAACCTTGCCATGCATGGGGATCGACCACGCAAGCTCCTTTGAGCGTTCCTACCCAGATGCGTCCATCGGCGGCGATCTGGAGAGCTCCCTGTTCGTCCGAACAGGACACCGAGGGCAAGCCGTCGCTCCGGTCAAACCAGTCACTTCCCAAGACGGCTTGCTCTGGCGACGCGGCGGTGTCGAGTGCTTCCCGATCCACCCGTACCACTCCGAATTGGGAAGCAATCCATAGTCCAGCCTCGTTGTCGCCGACCACGCTGCGAGCAAGTCTGGGCAAGTCGCCGTGCCAAGTGCCGAAAAACTGCCACGAGTCTTGTTTCCATCGAGCCAATCCGGAGTCGGTGGCCGCCCATATGGTGTCTTGCGAGTCAATGTCGAGGCCCCAGATCTCGGTGCTCGCGGTATCGCCCGGCTCGGTCAGACGTCGCCAATGACCATCGGCCTCGCGCCGCCAGAGTCCGTCGCCAAAAACGGATACGACCCACCGGCCTTGGTGATCCTCCGCCAGGCCCCGGACCGTGTAGCTTTCGGAATGCTGCGGCAGTTCGACCCGGTGGAATCGCTCGCCGGTCCAATGCCACAGACCGGCCTCAGTACCCACCAAGACCTCCCCGCTTTTAGACTCGAGGACGACGCGAACAATGCCCTCCAAAGTCCCCAATCGTTGAACTCGGCCGTCAGGATGAACCCGGTCCGCAAAAGCTCGATCACTGTTGCCGTGTTCCGTAAACGCGAGGATGACGGAGTTGTCGCGCGAACGGCATCCAGCCCAAAGATACGCTTGTGGATTCGGGTTACCCGTCCACTCCCAACTTTGCTTAGAGATTCGAGTCCAACCTTCCCGGTGGAGGATCCAGACCATCCCGTCGGCGCCTTCGACGAACCCAACTGCTGCTTTCTGCGGCAATTCCTGGTTCGGAGGCTGCATGCGAAACGGAAAACGACGCAACCGATACAGCCCGTCGTTGCCAGCCGCCCAAATGTTGCCCTCGCCACCCGCGATCAGCGCCCGAATGAAGGGTTTAGCACTCGAGTCCGGAAGCATCACCCGAGAGGTTGGCTGATCCGGACCGCTCACCACCAATCCCAGGTCGAAGACGCTCACCCAAAAGTTGCCTGACCCGTCTTCTACGCCATCCAACACTGGATTAACGCCAAAGTCGGGCAGGGTCGGGGTGAACGCATGGAGCAAATGCCAACGGTCATCGTCGAGCGCAAAGATTCCAGCGGTCGAGCTGACCGCCCATCGCCCATCGCGGAGGCGAAACAAACGGCCAGCAGGAACCGCTGACTGGCCCTCGGGCGATGACAGGGGGTGGGCCTTGGTCCCTGATCCCTCGAAACGGATCATGGATCGCTCC
>DLVS01000674.1 GCA_003445095.1 Verrucomicrobiales bacterium | reverse complement strand
CAGACGTGTGCTCTTACGATATAGAGAGTAACAACAATATCTTGTTTTTTTTCAAGCAGCGTGTTCCCAGCCTTCCACCAGCCGGCGGCTCAACCAGATGCGATGTTCTGGATCAATTAGCTTTTCAATGAGGGCGTCCTTTTCCGCAGCGTCCAGGGGAGGGCAATCTGAATCTCCGGAGTGAGGAACGAAGGCACAACCGAGCTGATTGAGTTCAAGCAGGCGGCGTGGAACGGGATCGGTGTTGTCCATCTTGGCACGGGGATCGAGCTGGTTCCATTCCCCGACGAGATCGCGATGCGCAGTGGTTTCGACGACATCCACGCTGAACGGCTTCTGGTGCTTCCAGCCAAGCCAGCCGGCCTGGGCCAGCGCGAGCAACAGTTCCTCAGTCCAAACCGGGGCATTTAGGTGGTCGCTGAAATCTCCCGAGACATGCAACTCCCGCAGCTCCTCGCTCGGAAGCGCGGAGACGGTAAAGGCCTTCGCACCGGCGAGCGCGCTCATCGCGACGAGCGCGCCGATGGAGCGAGCTCCGTGCTCGTATCGTTCCGCGGATAGGAACGCGTGCAGGACATTGGGCGCAATGGCTGCACGTTTCGACTCCGGGTGAATGAGGTCCGGGAAGAGCCTCTCAAGGTCGGCGCGGAGAACGAGTGCCCGGCGCAAAACGAAGGCGGGGTCGCTTTCGGGGGCGGACTGCTTTGTCCGGCTCACCGAGGGTTGCGTCGGGTTTGGCCCTTTGACGTTTATGAAGCCGCGCAGACGGCTGATAAAATCGGGGCCTTTGACCGCGCAGAAGGTCGGATGCCAAGCGTCATCTTGCGTCTTCACCCGGCTCGATTCCCTCCCATGATCCTGCCATTCCTTGAATTTCTCGAACCGGTCCGAGGTGCCGCCCGCGAAGACGAAGATGCACTTGCCGAAGGGGTGCTTGTGGCTGCCGTCGAAAAACTCGGCGTCCTGCATGGGCGCGAGGAAGTCGGCGAGCCATTGGAGTCCGGCGGTGTCGAACTCGTCCCAGAAGACGAGCGGAATCTCCAGGCGGATGGAAGCGTCGCGGACCTGATGGAAAGCTCGGTGCAAATCCAGCGGAGCCTTGATCTGGGTCAGGTTGAATTCGAGCGGTTCTTTGACCTTGCCGAAGAGCGTCTCGGCAAGCTGTTTGACGGCGAAGGATTTTCCCGAGCCCGGCGCGCCGAAGACAGCGAATGAGAGCGGGCGTTTGTCCTTAGGGTTGGCCTTGTATTCGAGAATGAGCCGGCGGATTTCGTTGATGCTCTCGATCTCGTCGCGATCCACGGTGAGATACTTGCCATAGGTCGCCTTCGGTGCGGAAGCGAGGGCTTGCTTCGGTCCTTGGATGACGACTTCCACGGCTTTGGCCCGCAGCGCCTCGGGCGAAGTGCCGGTGACGTTGCTGAGCAGGCGGCTGCGCCGGAGTCCTTCGGCGGACGGTTCCGGCCACACGATTATTTTGTTCGGATTCCACGCGGCGCGGAAGTCTTTGATGTCGGCGAGGTGCTTCGCGTCCGGCTTGTCGTTCTCTTGAGGAGGCGCGATGCATGCGGCGGCGGGGTTCTTGGCAGGGTCGGCGGCTGATTCGCGCGGGCCGTAGGGCAGATCAATGTCGAGCTCCACACCGGTCCCGGCGCCTCCGTGGTGCGCCCTGCGCTGCGCGGCTAGCGCCTGCGTGACGGCGAAGAAAATCGGGTATTCTTCGGGGGCGATCAGATGCCGGGCCAAGCAAGCGGTCAGCACTGAGCCCGTGCCGAAATGATTTCCCGGACGCTCATCCTCCCAGGCCCGCTCCATCTCGTCGGGCAGGAAAATGAAGCGGTGAAGGTCGCCATGGTAAAACACCGCCGCGCCCGCGAGACCAAAATGCACGACCACCGAGGCGCAACGGGCGAGATCTCGCGAACTGGGGCCGGACTTGAACTCGCGCTCGATATCTTCCAGCACCTGATCCCACGAGAGCACGCTGGAAAGGGCGGCGTGCCGGCGGCGCAGCGCGTTGGCGGAAGCGACCACATGGAGACGTTCGCTGAGTTTCTCCTGAAGCAATTGGGGGAGTAGTCCTGATCCGTCCGGCCGCAAGCCGTGCTTCACGAGTATCGGGGTCTTCTCGATGGCGTGTGAGGTCACATGCGCGACGGCCTCTGGCTGATCGGAAAACCCAAGGCCCAGATCATCCACTACGAGCAGCGAGGCGCGTTGAATTGTTCCCGCTGCCGGAAGCGGCTTCCACTTGGACTTTTGACATCCGGCGAAACGAGCGATGCGCCAGACTTGATCGTCCTCCTTTCCGGAGTTCAGGCGCTGATGCTTCCACCACACGGAGTAAGCATGGGCCAAATCGGCTTTCGGCCGGCCGTTATTCTCCATGCCGGGAGCGAACTCCGCCTGCGGCCGCAGCGCCTTAACGGTCAACGTGGCAGCCGTCAAATCCCGGCAGGCGACCCGTTCGATGAGGTGTGCCACATACCACGCACCGCCCGCGCGGCAGTAGAGCTGTGTCTGTTGCGAGCCGTCGAAATAGCCTTCCGGTAGGTTGGCGGGGCGTGCGAGGTTCCAATCGGCGACCCAGTCACCGGTAACGAAAATGGTATTCATGGTTGGGCAGCTGCGTTAACGGTGTACTCGAGTTAAAGGATGGGCTTGAGCGTGCCAAGGGCGGCGTTCCGGTCGAACTGTTTTTCGGTGTCGGGAATTTGGCGCAGGGGACGAGGCACGGGTGAAGCCTCTTTGCGTCATCGACTGCGGTGCGTGAGTTCAGCCTTGGGCGAGGCGCTGGGCGGCCCAGAGATCGTGGGCATTCTCGGCGAGACGCTCGGTCAGGTCGTGGTTCGGCGGGCAGGACGATGGCAGAGGCATCAATCGGCTCGGGGCGGCAGGACATCTGGCCCGGAGGCTGACATGGGCACTGGCGAATTGAAGCGCGAAGCGGCCCGTCCGCGCCCAACGCTCCGGCCCTTACGTCCACGGCGTATCAAGTGAGATTAGCGGTTGGCTGTTTCAGTCGGGAAGCAGGTCAAGGTCGGAAAGTTTCGCGCGATCGTTCAGCGCGGCGACGAGGGCGGACAGAAATTCTGCATTCCGTGTTCTGAGTTTCGCGTTAAGGTGCTCGATGCAGCAGGCGAGGTTCCACGTCACGGCCAAGTCGGGTGTCTGGAGTTCCGCCTTCAGGCGGTCCGGCGTCAACTCTGAACTCCGACCTTGGGTCGGTGAGGACGGTTTTGGGTGGCCGAGAAAGGTATGTCCGGTTGCGATTCGATTTGGGCGATTATGTAGGGGAGTTAAGCGGCACATCCGACGCTTTGATCGTTGAGCTTCCATTACGAGTCCCTTCGTAGTGTGGGGTTCAGCCAGGTCGCGAGACCTTCACCTGTATAGACTCATCGCCAGCCTGCTTGCTGGTTCAAGCGCTGCTGCAACCCCCGATAATCCTCGTTCTCGGGGCAGAGACGCAGTGACCGCTCAATACAACGCCTTCCGAGATCAAGCTCTTCCATTCTCTCTAGGAGGCGGGCGGCGAGGTAGCAATCCTCCCCAAGACCGAAGGTGAGTTCGTATTTCCAATCAGAGCGCTCGCCAACGATGCGTAGCGGTTGCCGGGGGTCGTGGAAATGCGGTTCTCGAAGCAGTCTATTTACAGCCCCTTCCACTGACAGGAATGACCGCTCGAAAGGATCGCTGGCCGCTTGGCAAATTCCGGCGAGTGGATGCTCCAATGCGAGCCAAGGAATACGTGCGAACACGCAATCTTGCATCGTCCAATACTGTTTCTCGGAATCGAGCAACTCACGAGTTTGGCAGTGGACAAACTCAAGCAATGTAATATGAGAAGAGGGATGAGAAGAGGGTTGGATAGTCCGCGTGAACGGATCACTCCATATCCAGCGCAGCAAGGGATTCAAGTCATCGGCGTTTGCGAAGTCACGACTAAGGTGTTCAAAGTCGTTGGCCGAGAGCGATTCAAGCCTTCCATGACCACTAAGGCGATGACCGCTGACAATCTGAAGCAAGCGACACAATCTCTCTCTGTTATTAGCGGTGAGGTTTCTCGCTGAGTCGTCCGGTAGATGCAGGTTTCCGTCGTTGGAAACCGTAAGAATCTGCTCGCCGTCGGTCTCGAATTCACCGGAATTAACCGGTTGCCGTAGTGGCTCAGCAATGCTCCAAGCAGGAAGCCATACGCGCCCACTGCTATCACCTCGTTGATGACGAACCATTTCCGTCAATCCAAGCTGAACTGCTTCAAGGTTATCGGGATCATGCTCGATCGATTTTGAGAGATGGGCATATGCCTGTGGCTTATCCCCTGATCCTAGGAATTGTTGAGCGAGTAGGAACTCTCCGTGGCCTGCGCGGCGTTTGTCACGCTCGACAAGCGCGTCGAGGCCTACGCCCATCAGGCCGGCGACGAGCTTGAGTTTCATGAAGTCGAGCAAACCCTGACGATTGGACTGCGAGCACTCGGAGGTGCGCATCTCGCGGGGTGGCTCGACATCTTTAACACGCACGTCGGCGGCGATGGGTTCCTCGGGCAAGAGGGAGGCTTCATCCACGCTGCCGTCGTCGCGCAGCGGATGGATGAGTGCTGGGCAGAAGCAATCGCCGGCTTTGGAGCAGAGGCGGACGTTCGGCTCGCCGTCCACGATAAGAGTGAGGATAAGGTTGCCGCGGCCAATTTGGCGGAAATAACGGACTTCATCGTTCACGTAATGAGAGCAGGCGGAGCGGGGGGAAGCGATGACGATGAGGAAGCGGGAGTGGCGCAAGGCGTCGAGTATCTGGCCGCCAAGGTCGTGGCTAGTGGGCAATTCAGCTTCGTCACGGAAGTCGGGGAAAAACCTTTCGGGAATCGGTTCACCGGTTGGCGTGCGGCGATCGCGAAAGCCATCGGGAACCCGAAAGGTCTCAAGCTGCTCATGAAGCCAATTAGCCCACTGGATATGATCGCCGCTGCCATCGCTACGGGTGGCGAGGTTGTCCTGATGGCTGTAGCTGATGACGGCCCAGTATTTGTAAGACTGGGTTTCGTCGGAGGATTGAATCGGCTCATTCATTTGCTTGATCAGTGCTAGACGCGCTCGAACTGGAGGTCGGCACTTTTCTTCGTCGGTGAACTCGAAGCCAATGGGCGTGGCGAGTTCGGCGAGGGCGAGGCGCAGGTCGTCCTTGCCCGCGCAACGCACCTGCCAGCGTCCGCCGCCGTATTCGTCAGCAAAGGCGTGGGTGTATTCGATGGCGAGCGCAGTCTTGCCCAGGCGGCCCACGCCGTTGACGGCAGTGACGACGCCGATGTGGCCGGGCGTGACGAAGTTCTCGCGCAGCATCCGCAGATTGGCCGTGCGGCCGATGAAGTGCGGGTTGTGCGCGTCCACGTTGCCGAGACTTTTCTCGGCGCGTTCGCTGCGCATGACGGTCTGGACAATCTGGCGGTTGAGTTTGCCCATGCGCTCCTGCACGGCGGATTCACGCAGGGCTTCTTCGCCCCGGTCATACCAGGGACGGAGATCGAAATGCTGGCGCCTGCGCAGTTCGGCCACCCACGCGGCGCACTGCTGCTCGAAGCCCTTGTCCGTCCAACCTGGCACCTCGACGAAATAAATCGGCGCCACGCCGTTGAAGCCGTGCAGGTGGCCGATTTCGTATTTGAGGAATTCGACAAATTCCCATTCGCAATACTCGCTCTGGAGATACGCCGGGGAAAGGCAGGCGAGCAACAGGCGCGATTCGCGGAGGCCCTGCAAGATGCGCTGCCGCCCGTCGGACATGCCGTGGATTTCCTGCTGGTCAAAGAACGGCACAAGTTTGCGCTTGGCGAACCGCGCGAAGTCCTGGTTGATGCGCTCAACGAGCTGGGTGATGCGGCCCTGTTCGTTGTCGCGGCGGGAGTAGGAGATGAAGAGGTCGTAGGACAAGCGACAGTTAGCTTAATTGGTCGTTGAGTTGCGCCAGCAATCGCTTGCCTTTTGTATCGAGCCTTCCTTGTTGATCCAGTTGCTTAAGCTTTCCGAAACCTTTTGTTAGCATACTCATGGCGCGGGGCTTATCACCCGTTCGAAGCAGGAGTGATGCGAACATGCAGTTTGATCCTGCGAGGTCTTGAACCCAACCTATGTTACTGGAATCAATGCCGACTAATTTCTCCAAAATCGTGTGCGCGGCTTCAGCGTGTTTCACCGCCTCCGGCAGATTGCTTCTGGCCATTGCCAGTAGTTGCAGACGGCCGTGAGCTCCGGCTAGATCGCGTTGAAGTTCGCAGTCGCTTGGGTCGGAAGCGGCATTTTGTTGAGCTATCTTGTAATGCTCTTCTAGCGCAATCTCGGCTGCAGAAAGATTCTTTTCAGCCAAATTGAGTTCTCCAAGCTTCGATAAACACAATGAGACATCCCGTCGTTGTTCGGTGTTGGTGGAAGCTAAGTCACGAAAAATTGGCAACGCTTGATGATATTGTTCACGTGCTGTGGAGTATTCTCCAGACCAGCGAGCAATGTCGCCCAGCTTATCACAGGCAATTGCAAAACCTGTGTTTTGTCCCGATGAGATCTCACGGGACATATCCTTGGCTCGTTGGAAGGCGCTCTTTGCGGCGTCGATATTGCCTCTTTGCATTGCCAGATCGCCTTGTGTTAACAGACCATTGATTATGCCGATACATTGTTGTTCATTCATTGTTTTGGAGTTGGTTTGATTATTGTTACTGTCAGAACCTGTTAGATTTAACTACGTAAGACCTTCAAGATCACGCAATGCGTCGTTGGTCAATTGCTCGGCTTGACTCCAGTCGCCTTGAGCCATCGCCAGATCTGCAGCCATGAATCGCACATTTGCAACTGTTGTTTTCAAGTCCACATCGTGAGGAAAATTTCTGGCTGCATCCATTAGACGTGAGATCATCAAAGTGATGAGCGATCTACGCGCTGATACCGGCGCTCCCGATGCCAAGGCTGGAAGTAGATCATCAAGACACCAACGACACCACCCCTTTGCCACATCTCGCCGGATGTGAGCGTCTTCCACAGCGCACAGTATGCGCACTAGCTCCACCGAGTTGTCCATTGCTTCAGTTGCGAATTCCCAGTCTCCGCGCCTTGTCGCTCGCTCCGCGATGATACCCCAAGCTGCAGCTGCGGCAGCTTGAAGCTTCCGGTCATTCGACACGAGGTCAGAAATAGCTTCGTAGAACCCACCTCCACCATGCAAGCGACTTGCAAGCCGGTTCATCAATTCTGTGAGCGCTTCTCGCTGCTTCCCATAGCACCGCCTACGCAATCGCAAACCTCTCGCCAGAAGCTGTTCGCCTTCCTCATGCGACAAGTGGCCCACCTGAGCCCGATTGAGTTCCACCAAGACAGCCTGTATATCGCTGGCATTCACCTCTGGCTGTTGGCTTGTCTCTCGAGTGTCACCCTCGTCATCGTCGGGCGCCTCGCAGTTGATGACCATGCGGCGCAGCATTTGTCCGGTTTCGGACGAGTCGTCTGCGAAAGCGGTCTGGGCGCATCCCAAGGCGCGTCTCACCAATACGCGCGCCTCGGCCGGTGGTAGCTTTTGAAGAATCTGTCCGGAGAGCATGAAAAGCTTGAAACTCAGATCCTTTTCCGAAGCTTCTATTCCTTGCAGGGCTTGGGTCGCTTCCGTAACTCGTTTGGCTGCGTCCCGGTAATCATCCATAGCCGCGCTGAGATCGGCAATGCTAACCAAATCAGTGGCGGTCTCTCGGGAATGAATGCCCCGTGTTTTCATGTCGATTCTTAGAACTTCCATGAAGCAATCCCTGGCCTCCGCCAACCTGCCCATCGATCGCAAAAGACAACCGAGATTGTGGTTGCGTGTCGCCAAGCGAGTATGGTCCGGTCCGAATGCCTTCAGATCGTTTGTCAGAGCCCATCGATGGAGCCGCTCTGATTCTTCCTTCTTGCCTAGGTCGTCCAGCACGCAGCCTAGGCTGCTCAAAGTGATGGAAAGCGCTTCGTGATCGTTTGGGAATATCCGTTCAAGCACCTGAAGCGCCTGACGATAGTAATCCTCAGCTTCGGTGAGGCGCTCTTGCCTCATCATCATCAGCCCGAGCTGACTTAATGTTTGTGCGCGCTCCTGGCTCCACTTTTTTCCGATTTTCTGATCCACCTCCAGCGCCTCCTCAAGGAGCACTTTCGCTTGATCATACCGACCTTGCCGGGTGTGGGCAGCGGCCAACAGAGTCAAGCTCGCGCACGTATTGGGGTGGTGTTTGAAAACTTCACGGGCGATGCTGAGAGCCTTTTCGATCTCTGAGACTGCCTGGGAAAACCGCCCCGTCACTAGAAACAGATTCCCCAGCTCCATGTGATGTCTCCAAACAGTCGCGGAGCATTCGCCCCTAATCTGGCTGTCGTTGGCAATGGCATGAAGGATACGTCGTTCGGCTTCTTCGGCCTCGGCTTGGCTGGCATAACTGTCGGGCAGCGTTTGCCGTACTGGGATGGCGGACTGCTCGCTAGGAAGAGCCTCCGCAGCCCGGGCTACCTGGCTAACCTCATCCACGTGCGGCATTCCAAGACGATCCAGAATGGCATTCGCCTTTTCCATGCATCGCTTCGCCTCATCAGTGTTATGCGTCGCATGATGGGTTGCGCACTGCTCTAGCAGGCACGAAGCCAGCGGTTGCGGCATGTTCAGCTTCTCCCATATGGCCATTTCTTTCACCTGACCAGCCAACGCCTCGTTGTATCGGCCCAGTCTACGGAGATACCGACCACGCCCACCAATAGCGCAAGCCAGCCCTTGCGGGTTAGATGTACTCCTGCAAAGACGTTCAGCTTCGTCAAACAGCGGCAACACAACGGCTGGGTCCGTGACGGGCATTTTGCCCATAGCAATCCCCTTAGCGGTTAGAGCGCGCGCCAGTCCAACCAGGTCGGAACACTCACTACAAACAGTTGCTTCTTCCTGATAAAGGCGTAACGCGCTTGCGATGTCCCCCGTAAACATGCAGATCGAGCCTATGGAATCCAATGCAGACCCCAAGGTAGCGTTGTCACCTACAGCACGACTGGTGTATTCAGCCAATCGAAACTGCTCCTCTGCTGTGTCCAGATTGAGGAGATGCATTGCAGCGTGACCTCGTTCCAGAGCCACCTTGGCAGACAATCTAGCATCCCCGGTCTCTTGAGATAGTTTCTCAGCGCGGAGCAACTCCTGAATTCACTTCTCATACTGCCCAAGGCTGATCAGAGCCTATCCACATCCAAACAACGAAATCGTCAGGAGCGTCTTATCTTCCTTAGACTTCCCCGTCGTGGACGAAGTCAAGTCACTCAACAGTGGCACCACTACATTGAAGTCACCCCGATCCTGCAGCATTGCCGCTTCCA
>DLVS01000485.1 GCA_003445095.1 Verrucomicrobiales bacterium | reverse complement strand
GCCACACCGCGCCGTTGGTGATGGCGTTGTTGAAAACATCGGTGGCGGCGGTCGTGACCCGGGCGAAGTAGCGGCCCTCGGGTAGCGCCGAGTTGAAGGTCAGCCGAGCCGTTTCGCCATCGCCGGAAGGATAGGCGAGCGAGGCGGGCATCAGCACGTCGTCGGCCGTGCCTTCGGTTCCGTCCGCCCCGAGTGCGAACACTCGAAAGGCGGCGCTCAGCGCGGCGGCGCTCATCTTCTCGTTGAACGTGGCAGTCGCCGCGGGCAGTTCGCCGGGCAGCCAGACGGTCTCGTCCTCGGGCGTCACAGACACCAATGCTGGTGGCGTCATGTCGGGCTCGAGCTTAAGCACCAGCGGACTGCTCCAGGTCGAGTTGCCGGCCGTATCCGTGGCCTTGGCCCGCACGGTGAAGGTGGTCTTTCCCAACACGGCGGCCGGCGCCCACAGCGTCGCGGTAAAGGGATGCCCGCCATCGAGACGCTGGAACACGTCGTCCACGTAAAATTCGACGTCACGCACCTGCACGTCGTCGGTGGTCACCGCCACCACGCCAAACTCGCGGGCGCCTTCCTGCCGGTCAGGCGGCACAGTAACCCGAGCGCGCAGCGAGATCGTGGGCGGGTTCGTGCCCCGGTCGGCAGCGAGGTAGTTGAGCGTCGTAAGGCCGGCGGTCGTATCGGCAACGAGCGCAAAGCCGCGGTGCAGCACGAGACCGCGCGCGAAACCAGCAGTCAGCCAGTTGGCCAGCCGGTTCGTGGTAATCGTCGGATTCGTCGCGTCGTAGAGCGAGATGCCCAGGCCGGAGAAGCCGTTCTGACTCGTGGTGGCGACCAGCCGTCCAGAGCCGTTGTGGGCGATGGCGTGAACCGGCAACTGCGCCTTCGTGGAGGTCCCGACTAGTACGGGAGCGTCGGGATTAGACACATCCACCACCCGGTAGCCTTTCGACGTGCCGACGTAAGCCCGGCCATCCTCGACAAAGAGCTTTAGGCCGCGCTCAAGGGAAGGAGGGAATTCGTTCGTCAACTGGAGTGTCCCGCGCGCCACTAGGCTGGCAGGCTGGATTTCCCAGATTCCCAGGACGTCCCCCTCGACCGCGTAGAGATACCCATCGTGAACCTTGAGTTCGGACACCGTGGAATTGGCGGCCGGCACTTGCGCGATGACCTCGCCGGTAAGCCCGTCACGCAGCTCCAGCTTGAACGCCGCCGACTGTGGCGCAGTGAACACTCGCCCGCCGCCCAAGGCCACCAGCCCACGCTGGGGCATGAGGACGCTGGTCGTGACGCGCGGTCCGCCGGGCGCGTCCAGCTCAATCAGATGGAGCCGCCCAGAAAAATCCGTGAACGCCGCCCGCCCGCCGTCCGCCGCGACGGCCTCAACTGGTTGGCCGCCGCTTGGAAGCTCGGCGACTTTCACCGGGTTCAATGGATCGTGCACGTCGAACACGGTCACGAACGGCTGGTCGAACCCCACCACTCCGACTCCCGTCACTGCGAAATCATCACCCACCGCCACTTCGATTACGGCATGGGACGTGGCGGCAACGTTCACCAGCCCCGGCGACAGAGACGCGCCATTCGTGGGATCGGTGCCGGCGGCGAGCTCTGCGCCGTCGTTCACGCCGTCGTTGTCGGTATCGGCCTGGTCCGGACGCGTGCCCGGAATGCCTTCCAGTGCGTCGGGCAGGCCATCGTCGTCGGTATCCGTCAGTCCCGTCGGGACGGTCATGGGCGCCGCCGGAATGCTCGAATTCTGGCCTGCGAAAGCGGACCGAAAGAGCGCGTTCCCGATCGCGCCCGTGACGGGGTCCAGATACTCGACCGTGTAGTAGGTATCCGGGGCGAGAATGACGTTCTCAAAGCGGCCAATCGTATTCAGCCGGCCTCGGATCTCGAACCCCGTGGTCAAGTCAGCCAGCCGGAAATAGAGCCGCCGGTTGCGGGCGAAGGTCTCCGCAGAGAATTCGGCGGCAGCGGCCGACTGCTCGTCGGCGACTTGATAATACCCGTCGGAAGTCGTCCGCCACCCTTCGGCCTGGTATCCCGCCCACAGGGTGGAATAGGCCGCACTGGCGTTGTCGATCTGCGTCCGTTCCGCACCAGCCAGCGTGTTGTTTCGGTAGGCGTTAAGTCGCGCGATCGCGGTTTGGACAAGGGCGGGCGTCAGATTCGTCGGGAGGGTCAACGCAAGAATGGTAGCGCTCTCCGCGCTGTTGATTTGCGCGCCCGCCGGGCTGGCGGCCTCGGCGGCCTCGGCCAAGGCCGCCAAGAGTGCAACCCACACGTCCAATTCGCGTGGTTCCACTTGCGTCCATTCCGGATTGCCCAGGAGTAGGTTCACCGGCACGGCAGCAGCGGCAGTCAGCACACTCTGCTGGGCAAATCGGGGATCGTCCTCCGACGGCCCTGCTGGACGCCGGCTGGATTTGCGAACCGCCGAAAACGCACCTTGAGCCAACAAGCATTGCGTATAATTGAACTGCGCATCCGCTATGGCCTGGCGGCATTGGTCCCATTTTTCTTTCCAGGCGGGATCAGGACAATCAATCAGCGGCAAGTTGCAGAGAAAGGCATCCCGTTTGTCACGGATGGCATCGCTGATCGAGCAGTATTCCTCCAAACGCTGGATCTCCTTAAGGTACTTGTCGCAGTCGTCCTTGGGGCACTCGATCATCGATTCCAAGCAGCCATCCCCGTCACAGTCGAAGGCTCCACTGCATGGACCCGGGGGCGGCGGATCCCGCGGGGTCGGGTCCGGTCCGCCGCCACCGCTGCCGGGATTCGTGCCGTGCCAGCCTGGCTGGCGCACGCCCACGCCGGGATCGGTCACAGCAAACTTCCCGTCGGCCGAGATGGTCATCGTGCCCTGAGGTTCCCAGCGCCCCGAATCGTGGTTGAAGCTCCACAGGACGGTTTTGCCGCCGGGCGGTGGTTTCGTACCGGTCACCGGATCGGGCAGGTTCGGAAACTTCACCGGCACCGGTACGTCGAAGTTCATTCCGCCATCCGTCTGGATCGTGATGACCATTGGTAGGTTCAGGCCGGAGGGTAGCGGCTCGGGCAGCCGGTCGGGCGGCACGGGCGCAATACCCACCTTGCCACCGCGGGCACCGTTGTCAGCGAAGAGGGCGTTGGGCGGAACCATGATTTCAACGCCAGCCAACACCGGATTCGCCGCGATGACGGAAGGGCTAAAGGTAATCCGCGTTTCCGTCGTGGAGCTAACCGACTGGAGCGCGTCGCTCTGGATCAGGGGCAGGAAGATTTCCCCGCTACCACCAGCCAGGTTATCGGTTTTTCCGGCGACCGCCGTCCAGGCCTTGCCGACGAAGGGGTAATAGGCGCCGTCGGGCCATTGGCTGCCCAGGGCTGTACGGCCGTCGATGTGAACGAAAAAGCGCCCGGCCGGAGCCGGTTGCAGCTTAAAGTAGCCCGTTTCGTCCGTGGTCGCTCGCAGAGATTCCTCCGCGCCGTTGACCGTGACGGTCACGTTGACCAGGGGCTGGTTGCTGCCATCCGGATTCTTCGCCGAAGCGAAGACATGCCCAACCACCGCGGTGCCGGGCAGACCACCAATCCCAGCCGTATCGAATTCGAGCACCTGCCTCCCGCCGGGTAAGCCGTCGCCATCGGCGTCCAGCAGCAGCCCATCGGCACCGTACAGACTGGCGCCGTCGAGGGTGACGCGGACCTGGGCACTCGACGGGAGGTTTTCGAGATAGAACAGGGTGGCGGTCCGGCGGTCGGAAGAAAGTTCTGTGCGGGCGAGCCACCGGCGGCCGCCGAACTCGGCGAAGAGTTCCCGGCCAGTCAGCAGCGTTTCCGCCGCGAGCGGAGCGCTGAAGCGGAAGATCGTCTCGCGGGTCACGGCCACACCTGGCTCGCCCGCTGCCGGAGAAGTTTGGGTAATCGTTGTGACGACGGGCGCGGTCCCGCGCAAACGGAAGAAGCGAGTGTGGGCGCTCGGCTGGAGCGTCACCGAGAAGACCCCGTCGGCATTGGCTGGCGTTTCCGGAACCGCCGTCCACCGCCCCGAGGAATCCAAGTCATCTGCCTGCTCCAGCGCGAAGTCCACCGCCTCAGCGGACCAGGTGAGTTGAACCTGGGTGGTCGCCGTATCATTAAAAAAAAAAATAGCAGCGTCCGGTTCCATCGTCACCGCGCCCCCTTCGGTGTCCCAGCTCGGACGAGCTTCGTGTAGGGCAAGAGTGTAGATCCCGGCGGCGGCAGTATCATGAAAACAAACGTAGTGACCATACTAGACTTGCGACATTGCACGCACGTATCC
>DLVS01000413.1 GCA_003445095.1 Verrucomicrobiales bacterium | reverse complement strand
CGTGCCGTCGCTCTTCAAGGCCACCGTGTGATATCCTCCGGCCGCAATGGCCGTCACGCCGCTCTGGGCTGCCACGGGCACTTTCGTCTGGCCAGAGACGTTGTTTCCCCACGCCCACACGGCGCCGGCGGGGGCCGCGTTCACCGGCCCCACGGCCACACACCCCAGGCCGAGCGCCAGCCCCACGCCGGCCATCCGGCCAGCGAAGGGATTTAGCGAGAGGAAGAAATGCCGAAAGAAGATCGAGTTCATTGTGCCGCGTGGGTTCAGGGAGTTGAGTTGATGGATTGCGCTTGCCAGGAAAGGGGAGAGGGCAAAGGCGCCTCTCAGCATCGGATGAGGAGTTTTCACAATGATTCGCGGGCGTTGGTCACTGCGCCGACGCGAGTCTCACCGAAGGCGCGGGATGGTGGACTGCAGGTAGCGGAGGTCTTGCAGATCGCCGCCAGTGGCCGACTGGCCAAAAGACCGAAACCGTTTGGGCGACTTCCAATGACGCGAGCTCACATGCCCGTCGGCGAAGGAAAGGTTCGCGCCCTGGTTGTGCCGATCGGCGGGCAACGAAAACCACGAGTTCGCGCCCGAGGAATCCCAACTGAACGAGCCGTCACGCATGAGGGTATCGTAGGCGTTCTCTTGACCTATGATGAACGCCCCATCATTGATGCTCTTCTCGTGCTCATCAATGAACACGAAAACCTCCGCCGGCCCAGGAATGTGAATCTCGGAATACTTATCCCGAGGCGCCAACCAGTCGTGATAATCCGACCTCACGCCATTCTCGATGAGCAAAAGCGACAGCCAGCCAGCCATCGAATAGCTGCGCAGCCGCCGCGCGTTGGTTCCCTTGAGGGTCGATCGATCCGCCGGGCAGTGAAAAACCCCGACCGATCCCGCGTACAGCGTTCCGGAAATGAGGTTGCTCTCCGCGGCCTCGGTCTGGGCATTGCCGAGCACCCAAGAGCCAGGTGCGCCACGCTGGTTGACCGAAACGTCGGGCGGCAGCCAGTCGTTATTGTCGGTCACATAGGTAAACCAAGCCAGTTGGAGCTGCTTGAGGTTGCTCAGGCAGCCGATGGATTGGGCCTTGGACTTGGCCTTCGACAGGGCGGGAAGCAACATTCCGGCGAGGATCGCGATGATGGCGATCACCACCAGCAGCTCGATGAGAGTGAAGGCGCGGGAACGGTCGGGGTTGGCTTTCATAGGCGAGGTCATTGGCAATTGGAATCTTCCGAGGTTTGGTTCCGAGAGTTCGTTCATGGCGTGGGAATTCCTTCCTGGAGACGCATGAGATCTTGAAGATCCTGAGGATTTGCAGCGGGTTGGGTGTTTCCCCCCAACATACCCTTCTTCGGTGAGAGCCAGCGATAGTGCTCCACGTGGCCGTCGGCGAAGGAGAGATTGCAGCCCTGGCGGTGGCGGTCCGCGGGCATGCTTGCGCCCCACACAGCGCGTTTGAAGTCAGGCGGGTCGGAAAGCCACGGGCTGGGGATACCGAAAATCCCGTCACCGATACTCTGCGGGTGTTGATCGAGAAAGACCAGGATGCGAGTGGGTGGCTGACGAACCAATTGCGAGTACCGTCGAAGCATAAGGTCGGAATCATTGACGGTCTGTTCGAGCGTGCCGGACTCAATGTGGGAGTTGAGCCAGTGGTTGGCGGAATAGCTGCGCGAACGGCGCAGGCCAGGCGTGCCGGTCACCGTGGATCGGTCGGCGGGACAGCGATACACGGCGGCCGAGCCGACCTCGCGGAATAGCACGCCATGCTCGATGTTGGCGGTGTTGGTATCCACCTTGGCATTGCCCCACACCCACGAGTTGCCCCAGGCATTGCTCACGCCGGTTTGGGTCCAGCCGCCGACTTTCGCCGAATTGTTCGGCGGCAGTGCGTCGTTGTTGTCGTGGACATACGTGAGCCAGCCGGTCTGGAGTTGCTTGAGATTGTTTAGGCAGGCGGTGGATTGGGCCGAGGCTTTGGCCTTGGCGAGTGCTGGCAGGAGCAGGCCGGTCAGAACGGCGATGATCGCCATGACGACGAGAAGTTCGATGAGGGTGAAGGCGGCGGGAAGGGGCGAGGAGGCTGTGGGTAGCGTGCCCGCCTCGGGCGCAGTGGCGGGCGCCCCGCCCGCCACACGGTTGCGCGTCATTGTGAATTATGCGGTGAAAACTCCACACGCGCGGCGCGGACGGCGAGGCTCCGTCCGCAACGCCCGGGGCGGGCGTGCTCCCCCAGACGATTGAATGGATGCGATTCAGCAACGTCTTCATGGTTTCTTCTCCCCTCCCGGAGGTTTGAATGGTGAGAGAAACTGGAGGGGTATGACTTCGCGTTCCCGTCCCGGACCCTGCCAGGCCACGGCGAGGTGGCCCTCGGTGCCGCCGACTTTGTGCAGCACCTCAAGGCAGTAGCGCTTTCCCGCGATGAGCGGGACGGTCGCTGACTGTTGCGAGGCGTTGGCCTCCCAATCCCGTGGCGGCGAATCAAAGGAATACGCCATCATCACCTGATTCTCGGGGTCCTCATCGGGGCTGAGCCAGAGGGCGGCGTCAGCTTGGGCGGCAATCCAAAACGTGTACTCGCCGGTGGTGGGCGGATGCACATAGCCACGCAATCGTTCGCCGTAGTTGGTGTCCCCGTTCGGCGGCATTTCAAGGCGCGTCAGATTCGTCAGATAACCTGAACCATCCGGCCGGCCTGGGTAGTTCGTGTGGGTGATCAGAACAGTCCAGGAGTCACCCGCGACGTTCGTCCAGTATTCGCGGAAGAGGCCGCCCGTCAGCGGCAGTGCTGCCAGCTCGTAGTTGGACGCCGCGACGGCGTAGTGGCCGGCCGCCACCTTCACCAACGTGTCGTCACTCGTACGCGTGAAGCGCACTTTGCCTTCGGTCACATCCAGGCGCGTGGCATTGGTGGTCGCTCCGAGCGTGAAACGGGTTCCCAGCACACGGGCCTCGGCCTGCGCCGTGGTGAGAATCATGGGACGCAGAGGTCGCTGGCGGGCGACGGTGGCTTCGATCTGGCCCTGGCGTAGCTGGAAGCGTTTGCCCTGGTTCCAAGCCAGGATTTTGAGGTCCACCGGGCCGGTGAAGGTGATGCGAGTGGCTTCGTTCCCGTAGTGGAGCGCCGCGTCGTTCGTGCCGGTGACGCGCAGGAGATCGCCGGGCAACAGCTTCAAGCCATCTGACGCCGGGAGGGATTGCCCGGCGCGTTCCAGCGCCACCTGCGTTCCCGCCGGAAAGCTCAGCGTGGGCTCATTGTGGGTGGCCGGGAAGAGCCAGAGGCTCAGACCGATCACAATGGCGATCGAGGCGGCCAGGGCCAGGATACGCCCTGACCGCCCCAGAGCCTGCCGGAAAACCCATCGAATCCTCGTAGTAGCCGAGGTGACGAGGCTCACCCCGTCCGCGTCTTTGGACCGATTCGGGAACGAAGTCAGAGTCTCCTCACGTCGGCTACTGCGTTTGGCACCGGAGCGCAGCCGGCCTTGGATGCCCTGCATAAAGGCGTGTTCGCCGGCCGCCGCCGCGATTCGCGTCTGACAGGCCGCAGCAAAGGCCTCCGCGCCTCGCTCCGAGGAGTGCTGCTGGGCGTAGAGGTCCCAAAGAAACAACTGCCGCTCGGCCTCGACCCGCGCCGCCGGAGACTCTTTCAGCCAGCCGGTGAACTCGCTGGCTTCGTCCGCCTCCAGCTCGTCATCCAGCAGCTTGGCCAGAAGGTTTTGATAACGCTCCTCGTTCATGGCCAGGCCAACTTTCGTTGCATGCACTGCCTCACCTGCGCGCGCAGGCGCACGAGCCACTGCCGGAGCGCCTCGCGACTCATTTGGAAACGGACGGCGACCACCGACGCGGGGTCGGCCCCCTGATAACGCAGGCGCAACAACTCGCGGCTGCGCTCCGGCAACTCACCGATACAGCCGTTCATCACCTCGAGCAGGCGCTGGGATTCGGTCGGCCCGGGCGGGGTCGGCGTCGGCTGGGCGGCCAACATCAGGTCAGTGAACGGGCCGTCGAGCAGGCGGGCGTGCGGGGCTTCCTTGCGTCGCTCATTGGCCACCAGATTCCGCGCGATGCCCCGCAGCCAGCGGCCGAAATCCTTTTGGCTGTCGAATGACTGGTATTCCCGATGAGCGATCAGGAACGCCTCCTGGGCCAGATCGTCCACCCACAGGGACTCGACGCCGAGCGCGCGGATGAGCCCCCGCAGGCTGCTCTGATGCTCGCGCACAAGATCGTTAAAGACCTCGGGACTGGGTGGGACGGGTGACATGATGGTTCAACGTTTCCCGGGGAACGCTCGATTCTCCCTCAACCTCCCTTGTCGCCAGATTGCATGGGTGTGACGAAGAATTTTAATGGGCAGGCCCTCCGCATTTCTATTTCAGAGTTTGGGTTGATGCTACTTTACCCTGCGCCTTGTCGCCTCGCCCGCGTCCCTTATGTTCTTGTCCTACATGGAACCTGGGGACTTTGCCGATTTCGACGCTGCGGCCGCCCAACAATTTCTGAAGGAGCTTCCGCCGGAGACTCGCAAACAAGGCGAGGAACTTCAGGCCGACGGAGCGATCCAGGAGTTGCGCTGCGTCCAGCCCGGTGCCGAATTCGTCGCCGATATCCAAGGGGACACGCTCCTCCAAACCACGCTGGCCTACGATAAGGATACTAAGGCGTGGTGGGAAATGTGCTCGTGTCCCGCGGGCGGCAGTTGCGAACACGCCGCGGGGATGATGCTCGCCCTGCTGGCCGAACACAGCAGCGCGTCAGCGCGCAGTCTTAGCGCGGGCAAAAAAAAGCGAAAAGTTGAGGCGCGGCCCGCCGCATCCGGCGTCCTGGCGCGGCAAGCGGCTGAGAAGTTGGGACGGGAACTTTCCCGCGCCGAGGCGGAATTTGTCCGCAAGGTTGAAGAGCGTTTTGCTCGTTTGCGGGAGAAACCCATTGTCACGGGTGACGATCTGATCGCGCTTGGCTTCCGCTTCCAGGGCAATACCTGGGAGAAACTCGATCTCTGGCCAACGCCGCCTCGGGATGAACTGGAATTCTGGCGGTACTTGGCGTTGGCAGCCGACGAGCATGACTTGAAGTGGCCCGAGTTTTTGCGACCGCTGACCCAGTTGTCGGACCTCCAAGTGGTCGTGCAGCAGTGGCGCCGAACTCGTGACGTTGAGCGTTGGCGGACATTGCTCAACAATTTGCAGCTCGGGCCTACCGAAGATGCCAAGTCGGCGGATGAAATCGAAATTCGGCTACGCTTCACCGAGACCGAGGCGTTGGTCGAATTCCGCAAACCGGGCGCACTTGATTGGACGTCCATCAAGGCGGGCAAGTTTCGGGAGTTCGACGAGAAGCACGGCGATCAGCTCGCCCCTGAAGTGGCGTTGCTTTGGCAGCCTCTGGCTCAACGGGCGCGCTACGGCTACCAGATCAATCTGGTCTATCACGATCAGCAGACTCGACGGTTGCTCAACCGATTTCTGCGCTTGCCCGCCTTGGACCCATTTGTGGTGGGAGCGGAGGGCGAGCCATTGCGACGACCGAGCGAGCCTTTGAGTTGGCGTCTCGAACAGGCCGCCGATGACAACGATGATTATCGGCTGCGCTTGGTTCAACCGGACGGTTCTCCTGCGCCGAAGACTCTCGCGGTGCTGCAAGGCCGGCCGACGTTGTATCTGACTGCTGACGCTTTGTGGCAAGGCCCACCGGTCGAAGATCGTGCCTTGGACCCGACCGTGGAAACGCCGATTCCCGCGCCCGCTCTTGAGACCGCGACCGGAGTACGCTTTCTGCAGTACCTCGGCGCGGCGCTTCCTTCGCGGATCGCCGAACGGGTGAAGAAGGTACCGCTCCAACCCGTGATTCAGGGAGAGTTGCGGACCATCTCATTCGGCAACGACACGGAGTACGCGGTGCTCGACGCCTTGGCCGTGGCACCCGATGGCGCCTACGGAGAGCGTTGGAACGGCGGCGCTTGGTTGGACGCCAAGTTGGCGCCGCCGGACGGCGCAAAGGGAGCCGAGGTTGCTGAGCAATTGGTGACCTATGAGCGTGCTGAATTGGGTGAGGTGCCGCGCTTGCTCGAGCCCGCTGGCTTCAAATGGGATTTCGCTCGGCAACGCTGGCTAATGCGAGTCACGGCTAAGTTTCCGGATCAATTCATGGCCTGGCTGGCGAGCGTACCGTCCCAGATCCGGCTCGAACTCCGAGGCGAATTAGGTTCGTTCCGCAATGCCACCGTGGCGGGGCGGTTGCGACTCGACGTGGTCGAAGCCGGCATGGATTGGTTCGATCTCAAAGTCATCCTCGACGTCACCGACACCCAGTTAACCTCTGAAGAGATCAAAGCGTTGTTGGATGCACGGGGAAAATGGGTGCGGCTGGGCACCAAAGGCTGGCGTAAACTTGAATTTAAGCTCTCCGCTGAAGAAGACGCGCAACTCGCCAAACTCGGCATCAATCCTCACGAACTAACGAGTGAGGCGCAGCGGTTTCACGCGCTGCAACTCGCCGACGTGGCGGCCAAAACCTTTGTCGGCGAAGAGAAGTATGAGGTGATTCGCCGGCGCGCGGTCGAAATTCAGGCACGAGTTACTCCAGAAATTCCCCAGTCGTTGAAGGCCGAGTTGCGACCCTATCAAAAGGAGGGTTTTCATTTTCTCTGTTATCTCGCGGCGAATCGCTTCGGCGGAATCCTGGCGGACGACATGGGTCTCGGGAAAACTTTGCAAACGCTGGGTTGGATTACTTGGTTGCGGGAACAACCTCCCTTAACTGACGCGGAGAGTTCGCCTGGGCCGACCCGTCCCACGACTCCTGCTAAG
>DLVS01000678.1 GCA_003445095.1 Verrucomicrobiales bacterium | reverse complement strand
TGCGGGTGTGAATGCGCCCCCCCAAGGTCAGCTTGGTCAGTCCCACGCCCCAAACTCTTCCCCGCGTTCCCCATCGCGAAGTCCACTACCCAGACGGAATTGAATGGGGCCGCGGTGGAACGCAGCCCGACCACCCAAGAGGCCGTGACCGCACTCCCAAAGTTTCCGGCTTTTGCCACCGACACGGTTCCGGCACCCTCCGGCGACCGATGGGCAATGTGTTCGGCCAACTTTTCCGGATTACCACCTGGGGCGAATCTCACGGCGGTGGCGTGGGAGTCGTCGTGGATGGCTGTCCGCCGCGCCTGGAATTGACCGAGGCCGATGTACAGGGGGACTTGGATCGTCGTCGTCCAGGTCAATCGAAGATCACCACTCCGCGGAAGGAGAGCGACACGGTCCAGATTCTCAGTGGGACGTTCGAGGGAAAGACGTTGGGCACGCCGATTTCGATGTGGGTCAAGAACGAGGACCACCGAGCCGAAGCTTATTCGGAAATGGCCACCAAGTTCCGTCCGTCCCACGCCGACTACACGTACCAAACGAAGTACGGCATCCGAGCGTGGCCGGGAGGTGGACGGAGCAGCGCGCGGGAAACCATCGGTCGGGTCGCTGCCGGCGCGATCGCGAAGAAGTTGCTGCGGACACGCTGGGGCGTCGAAGTGCTCGCCGCCGTAACTCGGGTTCACAATCTGGTCGCTCCGCTCGACGTCGAGACCGTCACGCTGGAGCAAATCGAGGCGAACATCGTTCGTTGCCCCGATACAGAAATTGCCGAGCGGATGATTGCGCGGATTGAAGAGGCACGACGCGATGGCGACAGCGTGGGCGGCATTGTGACGGGCGTCGTGCGGGGAGCTCCGGTCGGCTGGGGTTCCCCAGTATTCGATCGCCTAGAAGCGGACTTGGCGAAGGCCATGCTCGCATTGCCGGCGACCAAAGGATTCGATATCGGGAGCGGCTTTGACGCGGTCACGATGACAGGCACCCAACACAACGACGCCTTTCGAAACGTTGCCGGAAAGGTCCGAACCGTGACGAATCGCAGCGGTGGCGTGCAGGGCGGAATTTCGAATGGCGAAACGATTTACTTTCGCGTGGCCTTCAAGCCGGTGGCCACGGTAATGCACGAACAGGACACCGTGGACGCGAACCTCCAAAATGCGGTTCTCACCGGACGCGGAAGGCACGATCCGTGTGTGTTGCCTCGGGCGGTGCCGATGGTTGAAGCGATGGCCGCCTTGGTGCTGGTGGATCACGCGCTGCGACACGAAGCGCAATGCGGGCGGTGAGGTTAAGTCGGTGGGGCTGTCGCGCTGCGACGGCTCCGCGCCCGGGCGCGGTCCGCGGCGGGTTTTGCTGGGCGGCAATAGCCCAGGTGGAGCGTTGTCCGCGACCCGACCGCCGCCTATTTCGATCCTGTGTTCGTGAAGGCCGCCCTGACGGGCGGGGACGGCGCAGCGCGCCATCCCTACCGAGTTGAGTTGCGTCGGATCGCAACGTGGATTTCGGGACTGCGGTCATTGCCGCCTCCTTACCACCGAATGACGCTTATGGTGGTGCCGGCGGCCAACGTCGATTTCGGCGGCACTTCCACGAGTCCGTCGGCCGAGGACAGGGAGCTGAGTCGGTGCGACGCTTGCACGCCGGACGACCGTACGTGGCCTGCGGAATCAGTGGCGACGCGGACGAAATGGCGTCGTGAATCCCCGTTGGTCATCGTTTCGGTGAGGATTCCGGGAGTCGTCGGCGGACCTTCCGCCGCCAGGCCTTGAAGTCGTCGGACCGCCGGTAGGACGAGCAACACTGCGGTGACGAAGGCGGAAACCGGATTTCCGGGTAACCCAGTCAGGCGCCGCCCGTTCCACCCAGCCGAAAAGAATGGTTTCCCTGGCTTCAGCGAGACTTCGCCGTCCCAGACGGTTGCTCCCAACTGGGCGATACAGCTCCGAACCAGATCGGGCTCCCCGACGGACGCACCACCGGAGGTCACCAGGAGATCCACGCTGGGCCAGGCGTGCCGCAGACTTGCTTCGAGGAGCTCGGGTTGGTCTCGAACCGTCGGGAATTGCACGACCTCCGCGCCGACCGACCGGATCAGCTCCGCCAGCATGATCCCGTTGCTTTCGTAGATTTGACCTGGTTGCAACGGTTGGCCGGGCGGGACGAGTTCACTGCCGGTAATGAGGATTCCGATCCGCGGTCGCCGATAAACACGAATCGAGGAAACACCCGCGGCACCTAACAGACCGAGTTGGGCTGGACCCAGCCGGATCCCCGCACCGACTAAAGGCGACTTAGCCGAAACATCTTCTCCGCGGAACCGCACGTTCTCCCAAGGTTTGACTTTGTCCTGAGCGACGATCGTTCCCGGCGTTTCACTAACGACGGTATCTTCCTGCATCAACACGGCGTCGGCTCCTGGAGGGAGGGGAGCACCGGTGAAGACTCGTACGGCCTGGCCGGTTTGGATTGCCTTCACGAAATGTTCGCCGGGAGCTACCCGCCCGACGACTTCCAGCCGGCGTGGTACTTCAACGAGATCGGCCGCGCGGACCGCATAACCATCCATAGCGACATTGTCGGCTGGTGGGACGTCGGTAGTGGCGTGGGGAGCCTCGGCAACGACGCGACCGGAAGCCTCGGCCAGTGGCACAATCTCGGAGGGCAGGGGAGTCAACGGAGCGAGCAGCTCGGTCCGAACCGCTTCGAGGGAACGCATGTTTCTTCAAGTAGCCGCGGACGGGAGGACGCGCCATCTGAATTTGCCCTCGCGCCGAAGAATCATGCTCCGTGGTCTTTGAGATCCTTCGCGGATGAGAGTGCCTATTTTCGAGTCGATTCCATTCCGTCCGTGTCTATCTGCGTTCATCTGCTTTTTTCCGTCTGCCGCGCCGGGTTACGCAGGCGAGGCCGCCCGCGCTCCTGATGTTTTCGGCAGAGCCGCGATGGGACCGTTTGCGGTTGAACTGAATACTTGCGCCTCGGAACTTGGATCTTGGAAGTAGCATCCCAGACCTCCGAATCTCTCGCGTGCTTTCGAACTTTCGGTCGGTGCATTTCGTGGGTCTCGGCGGGACCGCTATGGCGAGCGTCGCCGTGGCACTCAAGGAGCGCGGCTGCGAGGTCACCGGGTCCGACCAGGACGTCATTTACCCACCGATGTCCGCGTTTCTGGAAGCGCGTGGGATCAAACCCTTCGCCGGCTACGCCGAATCGAATCTCGCGCATCATCCCGACCTTGTCGTCATCGGCAATGCCCTCTCTCGCGGTAATCCTGAGATTGAATTCGTGCTCGATCACAAGCTGCGTTACTGCTCGCTCCCGGAATTGCTTAAGGAAGGGTTTATCCGCGGTAAACGCTCCCTCGTCGTCACCGGCACCCACGGAAAGACCACGACCACGTCGCTCCTCACGTGGGTCTTCGAAAGCGCCGGACTGAACCCGTCGTTCCTGATTGGCGGCATCCCCTCGAACCTGGGCCAAGGAGCCCGCTTTACCGACTCACCGTGGTTCATCCTCGAAGGGGACGAGTATGACACCGCCTTCTTCGACAAGCGCAGCAAGTTCGTTCATTACCTGCCCGAAGTCGCCATCATCAACAACCTGGAGATGGATCACGCCGACATCTTCGGCTCGCTCGCCGACATCCAACTCGCGTTCCGGCGGTTCATCAATTTGATCCCGCGCAACGGTCTCTTGCTGGCGAACGGCGACGAACCCAATTTGGCGCCGCTGCTGGGGGTGAAGCATTGCCCGGTCAAACGGTTCGGCCTCAACGAGGCCAATGATATTCGCGCGGTCGGCCTTCAACTGCGGCCCGCAGGCAGTGAATTCCAAATTGCCAATCACAAATATGAGATTCCGCTCATCGGCGAACTGAACGTCCGCAACGCGCTCGCCGTCGCTGCTTGTGCCCGTCACTGCGGAGTCACCGACGTCCAAATCCAAACCGCTTTCTCCAGCTTCCGCGGCGTCGAGCGGCGCATGACCGTCCGCGGTGAAGTTCACGGCGTCGCGGTCGTGGATGATTTCGGTCACCATCCGACGGCCATCCGCGAAACGTTACGGGCGTTGCGGGTGAAGTTTCCCGGTCGCCGCGTCTGGGCGATTTTTGAACCGCGGTCCAACACGACTCGGCGCAACGTCTTTCAGACTGAGCTCGTGGATGCCCTCGAACGAGCCGATGTGATCGTCGTCGCCGAAGTTGCGCGCCTTGAGCAACTCCCGCCCCAAGAACGACTCAATCCTGAAAAGCTGATGCAGGATCTTCGTCTGACTGGCAAACCCGCGGCGTATCTTCCGACTGTAGAGGCGATTCTCGATCACGTGGTCGCCGGAGCTCGAAGGGGCGACGTCATCTGTGTCTTTAGCAACGGCGGCTTCGGCAACATCCATCAGCGATTGCTAAAACAGTTGGAAACCGCAGATGGATGCAGCTAAACGCAAATACGATGGCCGTTGGGAGCGATCGTTGAGTCTCACGGTGAAGAAGCGTCAGCCTCCCCAGAGTAGATGGCTAAGGATTAGCGTTCGTTAGCGAAGATTAGCGGTTTCCAGTTCGCCGTTCGGTTTTAGTACGGCTGCCGATGAGGCAGGCGCAGTAACCAGACTGGCATGGATTGTCTCAATGGTTGCTCAACGCGCCTCCAATCGCGCCGAGCATGCCTAAGATGAGCACGACCACGAACCCGATCAGATTCAAAACGGTCGCGATGATTCCGCAAATCTTGCCTGCCTGAGTTAGACTCCGCCCAGAGGGATCCATCTGACCTGCGTCCATCGCCTTCAAATCACCGCTGCCCATGATCCAAGCGGGGATCGCAGTGAAAATTCCACAGAGCACAAATCCCAAAATGCCAAGGGCAAGAATGAGGCCGCCGCGGTGAGGTCGCATAAGGTATGAATTAAGTTTCGATCAGCCAAATTCCGGACTCCGATCGAAGCAAGCTTCTTTTCTTTCCCGGAAAGATTAACCGTGGGAAAACTCTCCTTTGAGATTCGAACTGCGATCCACGGTTAGCACGCGCACGGCGAGCGCGTAGGGCTTGATTTGGAAGCGTACGATGAACCGCACCGTTTTCATCACCGGAGGCACGGGCTATATGGGCCGCCGCCTGATTCCCTTGCTGACCCATCGCGGCCATGCAGTACGGGCGCTGGTTCGCCCTGCCTCTGAAGGTCGGTTGCCCGAATCGGCAACGAAGGTCTTGGGCGATGCGTTGAAACCGGATTCCTACACCGATAGCGTCCGCGGCGCTGACACGTTTGTGCATCTCATCGGCGTTGCGCATCCCAGTCCCTCGAAAAGCAAACAGTTTCGCGAGATCGATCTGGTTTCTGTGCAGACCGCGGTGAAAGCGGCGACCGACGCGAGTGTTCGCCACTTTGTTTACCTCAGTGTCGCGCAACCAGCGCCGATGATGAAGGAGTACCTCTCTGTCCGGGCCGAAGGCGAGCGGTTACTCTGCGCGAGTCCAACGGCGGCGACATTCGTGCGACCGTGGTATGTGCTTGGTCCGGGACACCGTTGGCCGTTTGTGCTGCTACCGTTCTACTGGATCTGCGAGCGACTGCCGGCCACGCGCGAGGGCGCCCGACGTCTCGGCCTCGTGACTTTGTCGCAAATGCTCACCGCCTTGGTTTGGGCCGTCGAAAATCCCGCCACTGAACCGCGGGTCTTGGATGTGCCCATGATCAAACAATTGTCTCAGAGCGAGGGATAATAGGTAAACGGAGTTGGTGACGAACTTGCGGACGTCAGACGAAACCTTCGGACTGCTGGGGCCGGGGCGTCCTCGCCCAAGGCATCATTGGGGAGCACGCCCGCCTCGGGCGTAGCCGACGGCCGCTGGCGCCCTCGCCATCAGTCTTCCGCGTCCTTGCGGGCAAATGAGCCTTGTTGGTAAACTAATCAAAGACTGGTTAAGTTGGAGGAAACTGTCATGTCCACTGTCAGTGCTTTCGAAGCCAAGACCCGATTCGGGGAACTCCTGGAGCGCGTCGCGCGCGGCGAGGAGATCGTCATCACCCGCCACGAAAAGCCAGTGGCGCGCCTAGTGCCGGAGGGCCGTCAAAGCCTGGAACAGGTTCGGGCCGCGGTTGCCGGTTTGCGAGAACTCCAGCGTCAGATCTCCGTTCGAACTCGCGGCCGAGCGAAGCTATCCAGCACAGAGGTCCGTGCAGCTCTCGAGGAAGGCCGCCCATGACGGATGCCTTCGTGG